>JANMKM010000661.1:0-10364 GCA_031372035.1 Rhodoferax sp.
TGATGAAAGCCCAGCACGAAAAAGTGATCAACAGCGCCATCTTCCCAGGGCTGCAGGGTGGTCCGTTGATGCACGTCATTGCCGCCAAGGCGGTAGCGTTCAAGGAGGCGCTGGGCGGCGATTTCAAGAGCTATCAAGCCCAGGTCATGGCCAATGCCGACGTCGTTGCCCGGACCTTGACCGAACGCGGATTGCGGATTGTCAGCGGCGGCACGCAAAGCCATGTGATGCTGGTCGACCTGCGGGCCAAGGGCATAACCGGCAAAGAAGCGGAATCCGTTCTGGGCAGCGCCCACATGACCATCAACAAGAACGCCATCCCGAACGACCCCGAGAAGCCGATGGTTACCAGCGGCGTACGCATCGGAACGCCGGCCATGACCACCCGGGGCTTCAAGCACGAAGAGGCGCGCCAGACTGCGCACCTGATTGCCGACGTGCTGGACAAACCACACGACGACGCCAACCTCGCGACGGTACGGGCCAAGGTCAAGGAACTGACCACCCGCTTTCCGGTGTACCGCTAACGACGGCCATCGCGACCGCGACCGCCTCTAGCAAAGATGAAGTGCCCTTTCTGCAGCCATTCGGAGACGCAGGTCGTCGAAACCCGTATTGGTGAAGACGGGGACTTCATCCGCCGCCGCCGGCAATGCGGCTCCTGCGAAAAGCGCTTCACCACCTACGAGCGGCCGGACGTCAACTTCCCTGCCATTGCCAAAAAGGACGGCCGTCGGATCGAGTTCGAGCGCGCCAAGCTCCTGGCATCCATGCGGCTGGCGCTGCGCAAACGCCCGGTCAGCACCGAGCAGGTGGACAACGCGGTAGAGCGCATTGAAGAGAAACTGCTGGCACTTGGCGTACGGGAAGTGCCGTCCAGCCGCATTGGCGAACTCGTGATGCGGGAACTGAAGAAGCTCGACAAGGTGGCATATATCCGTTTTGCCAGCGTTTACCGCAGCTTCGAGGACATTGACGACTTCAAGACCTTGGTGGACGAGGTGCGGCGCTGAACCAGTAGCCATTCAAAGAGCTTGTCGGCATTTTTTACAGCACCAACATTGCATCTCTGATCGAGTTCAACCAGCGCCGCAACTATTGATGCAAGCCATTGATTTGTATAGATTTAAGTGTCACGAATTGCATATGGCATGGTCCGTGCTTGATATATCTGTACCGAATCGAAAATGTGAGAAATGTCACAGCCCGATTGAGCATTAGATCAAAAAGCCCACCAAAAGGACGACTTCCATGAAATACAAAACCCTCCTTGCCGTCGCTTTGGCATCCTGCTCGTGGGCTGCTGTTGCAGCTCCGGTTCTGCCGCAATTCACGACCTTTGGCGCGTTGCCGCAGGCAGACTTTGGTGGTACGGGCATTCCCAACACTGCTGTGGCGATCACGGAATTCGGCTCGGCATCTGTTCCCACGCCAAACAACCCTGATTGCGATCTCATCAACGATCCAGGTGGCCCAGATTGTTTTGGCCCCGGTCCACGTGTCACCATGGGCTTGACTGCGACGCAGCGTTTCGCCAACCAAACTGTTACCAACGATGGCAACGGCACGTTCACTGCGCACCGTGGCTTTGACACGTCGGCCGGATCTCCTTACGCGACCTGGAATTTTGACTACTACCTGTCCGAGGTGGTGCCAACCGGCCAGACTACGCCAACGTACTTCTACCGGACGTTCATCGACATCAACCCGGCGGTCGGCAATAGTATTGGCGAATACATCGACATCACCCCGACCGCGCCATTGCCAGGTGCCTTCCCGAATGCTGCAGGCACCTATGTGGTACAGGACTCCTTCAATCTCGGACAACTTTTTGGAGCAGGTGCGGGCACTGTAGCCGGCGGTCAATACGGGCTGGTCATCCAGGCTTATGACTCGGAAGGCTTCATCATGCCGGAAAATGCGGTGAGCATCCTGGTCAACATTGATACGCCAGCTGTTGTCCCGGAACCCGGATCCCTGGCCTTGATCGGCTTGGGTCTGGCCGGCTTGGCGGTTGCCCGCAAGCGCAAGGCAAAGTAGGTTGCACGCCTTCGGGCGTTTTGCACGAAAGGCGGCCTGCGGGCCGCTTTTTGTTTTCGGACCCAGTCTCAAGTGCCGTCCGTCAAGCAAAGAGTGCCGCTGGTCGGCACCCTGCTTGCGCTGTTCGGTGCGCCCGCGACAATGCCCCATGGCAAAGATCCGTGGTTTTACGCTTATCGAGTTGCTGGTTGTCATCAGCGTCATGGCGATCCTGGTGGCGCTGGTGGTTCCGTCTTTCGGTCGCATGATCCAGAGCAATTCGGTCAGCTCTGACGTCAACACATTCCTCTCCGATATGCGGTTTGCCCGCGGCGAGGCGGTGCGCCGGGGCACCCTGGTCGTGATGTGCGCCAGCAACAACCCCGAGACCGCGCCAGACTGCGATGGCGGTGTCAACTGGCACAAGGGCTGGATTGTCTTTGAGGACCGCAACAACAGCGGCACCTATGACAGCACCGCACCGGCCGAACCGTTGCTGCGTCAGCAAGGCCCGATCAGCCGCAGCGGCGGCATGATCGACGGCAGCGGAGCAGCCACCAAGTTCCATTTTGTGGCAACTGGCAGGCTGAGATCGGTAGCCGACGCCACCAATATCACCGTCAGTCCGGCATCTGGCAGTGGCGACACAACCTTGCAACGCATCGTTTGCGTGTCGGCTTCGGGTCGTGCGCGCGTGGCCGGCGACGGCTCATCCAGCTGTTCCTGAAAGGGCAGACATTCATGTTCCGATTGAATCAGCGCCAGGTCGGCGCTTCCCTGATTGAAGTACTGGTGGCAGTGCTGATCCTGTCGTTCGGGTTGCTCTCTCTGGGTGGCATGCTGGCCTATGCAGTGCAAATGCCCAAACTCTCAGGCTACCGGGCCACAGCCACGATGATTGCCGCTGCCCATATCGAACGCATGCGGGCCAACCCGAGTGCGGGTTACGGTATTGCCCTGGTGGTTGCAGGCTACCCGGACTACACCAGCGTGGCCTTGTCCAACTGCACCTACCCCGCCTGCACGCTGGGCTCGGCGACAACCAACGGCTCGATCGCCAAGATGGATACGGCCGCCACCCGCAATGCCCTGCGCAATGAGCTTCCCGCCGGCGACATGCACCTGACCATGGACGGCGCAGACCCGACCGCCGGCAACCTGTGGATCGTTTGGCAGGAGCCGGATACCTTTGCCAAACTCAATTCAGGCAGTTCCGACAATTGCCCTTTCAGCACCTTTGCCGATCCGAAGCCGCGCTGCCTCTACGTCCGGTTCAAGCGCTGTGCGGTTGTCGCTACCAACACCTGTGCCTGAGATGTCTCCCATGAAGCCCGCGCGCGCATTGCCTGGCCGCATCAGCGGCATGTCACTGGTCGAACTGATGGTGTCGCTGACCATCGGCTTGATCCTGATGGTGGCCGTGGTTTCAGCCTACCTGGGCTCCTCTGGCGCAGCCCGCATTGCCGAGGCACAAGGCAGGATGAACGAGGATGGCCAGGCGGCGCTGAGCGTGCTGGTGCAGCAACTGCGCATGGCTGGCAACAACCCGAAGCAACCGAACCGCACCAGAGCCGAACCACGCAATCCGGTCTACATTGCACCAGGCACGTCGACGGTGGCGAACTTCACCACAACGTACTACAGCCTGCGTGGTTGTGAAGGCAAGTTCAGCGACATCCAGACTGCAAGCAGTCTGGACAACCTGACTTGTGCCGGCACTGCCTCCACCGACCCAGACTCGATTGCCGTCAGCTACGAGGCCGACAAGTTCAACACAGTACCCACCAGCGGTGGCACTCCCACCGACTGCCTGGGTCAATCGCTTCCCGGCTACACCGCAACCGTTGTCATTGCCACAGGCCCGACAACCACGGCCACGACCGGCACGACCTACTATGTGGCCGACAACCGCTTCTTCGTCACCACTACAACAGCCTTGTCACCCAGCCTGTACTGCAAGGGCAATGGTGGCGCGGCCCAGCCTCTGGTAGAAAACATCGAGGACGTGCAATTCACCTACGGTACCTCGCCTGCAGGCACGAGCACAACGACCGTCGGCGGCTACCTGGATGCCGTGGGTGTCGAAACCAACTCCGCAACCGACAGTACGGGCGCAACCCTGGCAGGTCTGGGCGCCCTGGGTGCCATTCCGGCAAAAGCCAGGCAATGGGGCCGGGTCATGACCGTGCGGATTTGTGTTCTGGTGCGCAGCGAGGGCACCGTGGCAGCCGACGCGGCATCGGCCCGGTACACCCGGTGCGATGGCACGGTCAACACCAGCCCGCCCGATTTGCGGCTGCGACGGGCCTACTCCACCACAGTCGTGCTGCGCAACCGCTTGTACTAGGGCCGATGAACATGTCCATTTCTGCTTGGGGTTTCACAATGCATGCCGCGTCCGGGCGCCGGTACCGCGCTGGCCGCCGGCAGCAGGGCGTGGTTTTGATCATGGCTTTGATCATGCTCGTCGTCATCTCACTGCTGGCAACGCTGAGCATCCGCAATGCCATCTCGACCGAAGCCGTGACAGGCGGCGTGCGCACCACACAGCTGGCGCAGCAGGCGGCCGAGGTGGCGCTGATGTACTGCGAGAACGTGGTCACCACCAATGTGATTGCTTCTGTCGTTCCCGACACCAACACGGTCTTCATCACCGGCACGTTCAACATCCAGCCCTACTCCAGCACACCCAAGTGGCAAAGCACTTCCATCTGGGACTCCAGTTCTACCGTGACCGTGATAGTGCCTACGGCCTCGGTGAACCAGTCGGGGCTCAGCGCCACCTATAGCCGCCCACCCGAGTGCATCGTGGAACGCCAGCCGTTGTTCACGGCCAGTGGCGCTGTTTCCTACACCGCCAGTTTCGTCATCACGGCCCGGGGTTTCGGCCCCGAGGTGGCGGCTGCCGACGCCAACCGCACCCGCCCCGTGGGCACCGAGGTCTGGCTGCAATCGAACATCGAAATCCGTTAGGGGTAACACCATGAACTACCGCAACATCAAGAGCTGGCTTTTCGCGTTGGCAGCGCTGGCCCTGGGCGGCCTGGCCCAGGCCCAGATGGCCACCGAACCCCTGCTCACCAAAGGTGGCAATGTCGAATCCAACCTGGTGCTCATGTACGACGATTCGGCCTCCATGCCGGCCGGGTTCCTGTACCAGTTTGGCGGCAATCCCGGCGTGTACGGCATGAGCGGGCCCGACTGCACGTCCGCCCCCTGTTCCACCACGTCGCGCGCCTTCAAATCGCCGGATGTGAACCTGATGTATTACGACCCGCGGATCCTCTACAAGCTGCGGGTCGATTACCTGGGAGGCAGTTTGCCAGCGGGCAACACATCCACCACCACGTTCAATGTCTACTTTTACAAGGGCACCTATCCCACCACGGTTGGCCCGACCTATCCGCAGGTCTGGACGACACCCACCCTGGCTGCGAGCTACCACAACCCCTACGCGCCACCTGCCACCGAAGTGGTGGCGGGAAGCGTCGCCACTTACCCGAATGCGGTAGCCACCGGCGGGGGCCCCTTTCCCAAATTTGTCAAGCGCACCGATTGCATCGCTGCGACTTCGTGCAGCCTGGGCGAGGAGCGCCAGAACTACGCCAACTGGCTGCGCTACCACAGCAACCGGCAGGAACTGGTACGTACCGGCATGGGTCTGGCCTTCTTCGGTCTGCCATCCTCGTTCAGGCTGGGCTGGGGCACCATCAACAATCTGGACGGCAGCAGCGGCTTCCTCGACGCCGGAGTGGACACCTACAACCCCTCGACCAAGCAGCGGTTCTTCACCTGGCTGTATAGCAGCGCAACCGATGGCACGGTACCGGGCACGCCCAACCGGCTGGCGCTGAAGTCGGTAGGTGAATACTACAAGCGCACGGACAGCGACGGGCCCTGGGGCACGACACCGCGCTACACCTCGACCACGCAGATTTCTCCGGCCACTGTGGTCAGCACGGAGCCGACGGCCAACCACGCCAGCTGCAGGCGCTCGTTCGCCATGTTGGTGACGGACGGCTATTACAACGACAGTGCGCCCAGCTTGTCACCCAGCAACGTGGATGGCTCGACACCGCCTTCGGTCGCCAACAAGAATGGTGCTGCAGGCACGTACCAGCCGGTTATCCCTTACCCGGACAACAAGTCCAACACCCTGTCGGACGTAGCCAGTTATTACTGGTCCAGGGATCTGCGCACCGATCTGAAAAACGGCATCAACTCCGGCAGCGCCTTCTGGCAGAACGTCACGTTTTATGGCATCACGTTGGGGCTGTATGGCACGCTCAAGCAGGACGCGCCGACGCTCGCGGCGCTCAAGGCCACACCTTCGAGCTGGCCCACGCCACTGACCAACAACCCCACCGCCATTGACGACATGTGGCACGCAGCCATCAACACCGGCGGCAAGTACCTGAGCGCCAAGAATTCGGATGACCTGACCGACGCGATCCAGGGCATGAGCAGCGAAATCAACCGCGCCAGTTCCACGCAGTCTGGTGTGGCTGTGTCGACCGCCAACCTGACGGTGGGCACCCGCAAGTACACGCCGCGCTATTCCACCGTGTCCTGGGTCGGCAACATCGATGCCCGCAACCTCGACCCGAACAACGGCAACGAGATCAGCACGGCATGGCAGATCGAATCCACGGATGCTGCCGGCAACCCGCAAACATCCAAGGTCCCTGCGGCTGCCTCACGCAACATCTGGGCCGGCAATGGTGCGGCCGCCGCACCGAAAGCCGTGGCCTTCACTTTCACCGCCTTGAGCAGCGCCAGCCTGACCGGCAGCATGACGGGCACCGTCAATTCAGCGCTGATCGACTACCTGCGTGGCGACATGACGAATGAGCAGGACGACGCCAACAACCCGGACGGCATCTACCGCCGCCGCACAACCCTGGCCGCCGGCGTTGCGTCCGCCATACCCAGGGTGCGTGAGGGCCGCATGGGTGACGTGGTCAATTCCAGCCCGGTGCTGGTCAAGGGCGGCGTGGACCTGCAATACCAGAACCTGCCATCGCCCTATGACGGCTCCGGCTATGCCAGCTTCCTCGCGACCAAGGCCTTGCGTGAGGGCGTATTGTTTGTGGGCGCCAACGACGGCATGCTGCACGCGTTCCGTGATGGCCTGGGAGCCAATGATGGCGGCGCCGAGATTTTTGCCTATGTGCCCAAGGCCGTGTTGCCGACCATCAGCCTGCTCTCCGACCCCTCGTACTCGCACCAGTACTTTGTCGACGGACCCAATGTCGAGACCGACGCCTTCTGGTCCGCGGCCTGGCGCAACGTGCTGATTGGAACAGCGGGAGCTGGCGCCAAGGCGGTATTCGCGATCGATGTGACAACCCCGTTCAATGCCGGCGTCTGGCCCAACAACGTGGCCATGGACGCAACCAATGTGTTGTGGGAGGTCAACTCCAATACCACCGGCTTCAGTGAACTGGGCTACGTGCTGACCGATGTTCAGGCCGGCCCGACGGTGGGCGGCCAATGGGTTGCCATCTTTGGCAACGGCTACTACAGCGCCTCCGGCACGGCCAGGCTATTTGTCGTGAACCTGCAAACCGGTGCCCTGATCAGGGAGATCAATACCGGTGTGGGCGGCAGCAATGGCCTGGGTGGCGTGCGGATCGTGCGTGACGACACCCAGCGCATCATCGGTGCCTACGCCGGCGACCTCAAGGGCAATGTCTGGAAGTTCGACCTGAGCAACGCCCTGCCCGCAACCTGGACCGTCGGCCTGAGCGGCAGCCCGCTGTATGCGGCTGGCAGCACCAAACCCATCACGGCAGCACCGGCCGTGTTGAAGCACCCCAGCGGGGGTTACGTCGTGGCTGCGGCCACCGGCAAGTTCTTCGAGAACAGCGATCTGAAGACCACATCCGTGCAAAGCGTCTACGGCGTCTGGGACAGCGTTGCCTTCGGTTCGGCCACAACGCCTGCGGGCGTGACCCAGACCGGCACTACCAGCCTGGTGTTGCAAACTATCTCAAACCCGATCACCACCACCCAGGTGATCACCAGCAGTGTGGACGGCAGCACCAGCAGCCAGGTCGTGACCTTCTACGCCATATCCACCAACCCGGTGAACTGGGTCACCAAGCGCGGCTGGTACATCGACCTTCCCAACTCCGGCCAGCGGGTGGTTTATCCCGTGGACACGATTGCCGGCACCGTGATCGCCATTGACAGTATCACCCCGATCTCGCCCGGAGGCGGGGCAGCCGACCCCTGCTCGGCCACCAACCAGGGCACGGGCTGGGTCTACCTGATAGACGGCGTTACAGGCCAGGGACCACCGGCCGCCATTCTGGATACCAACGGTGATGGCAGCGTGGACAGCAGCGACCTGGTTGTCAGTGGCTTCCCCTCCCTGGCAGACGGGCGCAACACCTCGCTGAAGATCACATCCCAGACCACCGCCACAGTGACCGCTGTGGCCATCATCAGTGGCGGCAGTTCCAGCGCCGTGGACACCACGCTTGACTGCAACAGGCTGGGATCGTGGGGCAGCTTCCAGTGCACATTAATCGGCAGGGGCATCCGCACACGCGAATGGCGCCAGTTGTTCATGCGCTAATATGCCAGCCACCAACCTGCAGGAACCAGCGACATGAAACCACCGATTCACCGCCCATGTGGTGCACGCCCGGCTGCAGGGTTTACGCTGGTCGAAGTCCTGGTGGTCATGGCCATCATTGCCATCCTGTCGGCGATTGCCCTGCCTTCCTACACCAGCTACGTGGCCAGAGCCAACCGCGCCGACGCACGGGGCCAGTTGCTGCAGGCGGCGCAGTTCATGCAGAAGTTCTATGCAGCCAACGACAAGTTTGACACCGACCGTGCCAGCAACGCTGTGATTGACCAGATCCCGGACAGCATCAAGCGCTCGCCGGCCGACGGCACCAAGCTCTACGACCTGAGCGTGAGCGCCACCGCCTCGAGTTACACCCTGACCATGGCGCCCATCGGCAAGATGGCCTCGGACGCCTGTGGCTCGTTCATCCTGACTTCCACCGGCTTGCGATCGGTGAGTGGCTCACTCAGCCGCGACACCTGCTGGAAGTAGGGCTGACGTTGCTGGTGGCCGCGCCTGGCCGAAACTTGCAGTGACTGGCGCGTCCAACCCCTCGGCGCCGATGCGGCGGGCGCTGGAACTGGCCCAGGATGCCCTGTACCTCAGTTCGCCCAACCCACGTGTAGGCTGCGTCATCGTCAACGAACAGGGCGAGGTGCTCGGTGAAGGCGCAACCCAGATGGCAGGTGGCGCCCATGCCGAGATCGTAGCGCTGCGCAATGCAGCCACGCGGGGCCACCCGGTCACGGGCGCAACGGTATACGTGACATTGGAACCCTGTTCGCACCAGGGGCGTACCGGGCCATGCTGCGACGCATTGGTGGCAGCTGGCGTGCAGCGCGTTGTGGCCGCCATCGAAGACCCCAATCCCCTGGTGCAGGGGCAAGGTTTTGCCCGGCTGCGAGCGGCCGACATTGCTGTCGAGACCGGCGATGGCGCCGAGGCCTCACGCAATCTCAACATCGGCTTCTTCAGCCGCATGCAGCGCAAGACGCCCTGGGTCCGGATGAAAATAGCGGCCTCGCTCGATGGCCAGACCGCCCTGGATAACGGCCAGAGCCAATGGATTACCGGCGACGCAGCGCGCGCCGATGGACATGCCTGGCGGGCCCGGGCCTGTGCCATCCTGACTGGCATCGGTACGGTGCGCGATGATGATCCACGGCTCGATGTCCGACGGGTGCAGACGCCGCGCCAACCGCACCTGGTGGTGGTCGACAGCCACCTGGAAACGCCTCCCAATGCGCAGCTTTTCAGGGCGCCCCGTGCGGTCTGGATCTATGCCGCGGCCCGAAATGAAGAGCGCCAGCAGGCATTGCAGCAACTTGCGGCGGACATCCGCTGGCTACCGGACGACCAGCCGTCACCCAAGGTGGACCTGCAGGCCATGCTGCTGGACCTGGGGCAACGCGAGATCAACGAGCTGCACGTCGAAGCCGGCCACAAACTCAACGGCTCGCTGCTGCGCGCCGGCCTGGTGGACGAACTGCTGGTCTATTTCGCACCCAGGCTGATCGGCGCGGGTCGGGGCATGGCCGCACTGGGGCCCTTGTCCAGTCTGTCTGAAGCCCTGGACTTGCAATTTGACAGTTTCAGCGCGATCGGCGCGGATCTGCGAATTCTTGCCCGAGTGACCGGTCGCCCCCCTTTTTGAAGCCCTGGTGGGCCAACGTCGACACCGGTCAGAAGGGCTGGCACACCGGGTCTGCCAAGGGCTATGGTTTTCCCTGCGAAAATGCTGACATGTTCACAGGAATCATCAGCG
>JANMKM010000662.1:0-7672 GCA_031372035.1 Rhodoferax sp.
CGCGCCGCACCCAGCCCCAGCTCGAAAAGGCCTTGCTGCGCAGGCGCTCCGACACCGCGTTCTCCCACACCGGCAGGTCGCCGACCACGCCAATGCCATGGCGGTCTTCCGGAATCCGCGCAACGCCCTGGGCCACCAGCCAGGCCGGCGTGGCCCGCAAGGCTGTACCGGCCAGCTGCACGCTGCCAGCAATTACCGTGCGGGTGCCACACAGCAGGTCCGCCAGCGCCACCTGGCCGTTGCCCGAGACGCCGGCCACAGCTACGATCTCGCCGGCGCGCAGGCTCAGCGACACCCGTTCCAGCCGGTCCCGGCCGCTGTGGGCGGTGGTCACCGCGCGCAGCACGCAGACCTCGGGGCCAACGCTGCTGCCGGGCCGGCGCTCGGTGGCGGCAATGGCGTGGCCCACCATCCACTGCGCCAGCTGTGCCTGGCTGGTCCCTTGCGCGTCGGCCAGTGCCACCAGCTTGCCGGCGCGCAGCACAGCCACGCGCTGCGACACCCGCAGCACCTCGGCCAGCTTGTGGCTGATGAAGATGATGGACAGCCCCTGCGCCACCATCTGGCCCAAGGTGTGGAACAGCGACTCGGCCTCAGCCGGCGTCAGCACCGCCGTGGGCTCGTCCAGGATCAGGATCCGGGCGCCGCGGTACAAGGCCTTGAGTATTTCCACCCGCTGCCTCTCGCCCACCGACAGGCTGCCGACGCGCGCCTCCGGCTGCACCCGCAGGCCGAAGCGCGCCGCCACCTCCAGCAGCCGGGTGCGCGCCGCGCCGCGGCGTGAGAACAGCTGCCACAGCGGCTCCGAGCCCAGCAGGATGTTGTCGAGCACGCTCAGGTTGTCGGCCAGCGTGAAATGCTGGTGCACCATGCCGATGCCGGCCGCCAGCGCGGCCTTCGGGTTGCCCGGTGGCAGCGGCCGGCCGAACACGGTGATACTGCCGGCATCTGCCTGGTAGTGGCCGAACAGGATGGATACCAGCGTGGACTTGCCGGCGCCGTTCTCGCCCAGCAGCGCCAGCACTTCGCCGGCATGCAGCTCCAGCGAGATGTCGTCGTTGGCCAGCAGGCTGCCAAAGCGCTTGCTGATGTTGCTGAGCTGGAGTACCGGTGGGTTCATGCTCTGGGCCAGGCGCCAATGAAAACGCCCCGGCTGCGGGGCGTTTCAGGACTCTGTGCTGCCCGAGGTCTGTTGCTGTTACTTGGCGCTGGACTTGGGCTGGCTGTCGTCCACCTTGACCGTGAACTTGCCCTCCAGAATCGCCTTTTCCTTGGCCTTCATCCTGGCCACGATCTCGGCCGGCACCTTCTTCTCGAAGGTACCCAGAGGCGCCAGCTCGGAGCCCTTGTGCTTCATCATCGAATACGGACCATAGTCCTCGGCCGTGAACTTGCCTTCCTTGGCCAGCTTGATGGCGCGGTCGATGCTGGGCTCCATGTTCCACAGGGCCGAGGCGACCACGGTGTCGGGGTACTTGTCCTGGGTGTTGATGACGTTGCCGATGGCCAGCTTGCCTTTTTCCTTGGCAGCGTCGCTCACGCCAAAGCGCTCGGCATACATCACGTCGGCACCCTTGTCGATCATGGCAAAGGCCGCTTCCTTGGCCTTGGGCGGGTCGAACCAGCTGTTGATGAAGCTGACGCTGAACTCCACTTTCGGGTTCACTTCCTTCGCGCCGGCCATGAAGGCGTTCATCAGCCGGTTCACTTCCGGAATGGGGAAACCACCCACCATGCCGATCTTGTTGCTCTTGGTCACGCCGCCGGCGATCATGCCGCTGAGGTAGGCCGGCTCCTGGATGTAGTTGTCGAACACGCTGAAGTTTGGCGCTTGCGGCTTGCCGGAGGAGCCCATCAGGAACGAGACCTTGGGGAAGTCCTTCGCCACCTTGCGGGCTGCCGTTTCCACGCCAAAGGCCTCGCCCACGATCAGCGCATTGCCGGCGGTGGCGTACTCGCGCATCACCCCGCTCGTAGTCGGCATTGGCGACGTTCTCGCTGGCCTTGTATTCGATTTCGCCACGGGCTTCCGCCGCCTTCAGCGCCTTGTGGATGCGCCCGGCCCACTGCTGCTCGAAGGGCACGGTGTAGATCGCCGCCACCTTCAGCTTGGCCTGCGCCAGCGCGCTGCCGGGCAGGGTGGCCGCAAGCGCGGCAGCAAGGACGACAAACTCGCGGCGGGGTAGAAACTGGAAGCTCATGGGTTCTCCTGGTTGATCAATGACACGATGAAAGAGTAGTGGTCGGTGCCTGGCCCATGGGCCAGTCGGGCAGGTTCGGATCGGGCATGAAAGGCGCTCAGGTTCCGGCACGCTCCAGCATGGCATGCAGCAGCACATTGCAGCCGGCCTCCAGATGCTCGGGCTTGGCGTCTTCGATCTCGTTGTGGCTGATGCCGTCCTTGCAGGGGATGAAAATCATGCCGGCCGGTGCCAGCCGCGCCATGTAGACCGCATCGTGGCCGGCGCCGGAGACCGCGGGCATGTTGGAGTAGCCGAGCTTGGCTGCTGCCCGCGCCACGGCATCCACGCAGTCCGGGTGGAACACCTGGGCCGGGTATTGCGACACGATCTCGATCTTGATCGGCAGCCCGCTGTCCTGGCTCAGCTTGGCGGCAAAGGCCTTGACCTCATCGGCCATGGTGTCCACCAGCGCGTCGCTGGCGTTGCGCAGGTCGATGGAGAACTTCACCTGGCCCGGGATCACGTTGCGGCTGTTGGGGTGCACCTGCACCATGCCCACCGTGCCGCGGCCGTGCGGCTTGTGGCGCAGGGCCGCAGCCACCACCTCCTGCATCAGGTGCGTGGCGACCTGTAGCGCGTCGCGGCGCAAAGCCATGGGCGTGGGGCCGGCATGGGCTTCCATGCCGCTGACGGTGCAGTCAAACCAGCGGATGCCCAGCACGCCTTGCACCACGCCAATGGTCTTGTCGTTGTCTTCCAGCACCGGGCCTTGCTCGATGTGGGTCTCGAAATAGCAGCCAATCGGGTGGTCGCCCGGCTCCTGCTCGCCGATGTAGCCGATGCGCTCCAGCTCCTCCTTGACCGACTTGCCGGCCGTGTCTGTCGCGGCGTACGCGTGCTCCAGCGTGAAGGCCTTGGCAAACACGCCCGAGCCCATCATCACCGGCACAAAGCGCGAGCCTTCCTCATTGGTCCAGAAGGCGACTTCAATCGGCGCCTCGGTCTCGATACCGTGGTCGTTGAGCGTGCGCACCACCTCCAGACCGGCCAGCACGCCGTAGTTGCCGTCAAACTTGCCACCGGTGGGCTGGGTGTCGATATGGCTGCCGGTGACGATGGGCGGCAGGCTGTTGTTGCGCCCGGCGCGGCGCATGAAGCCGTTGCCGATCTTGTCGATCGTGACCGTCATGCCGGCCTCGCGCGCCCAGGCGAGCACCAGGTCCCGGCCCTGCTTGTCCAGGTCGGTGAGCGTCAGCCTGCACACCCCGCCCTTGGGCGTAGCGCCAATCTTCGCCAGCTCCATCAGCGAGTCCCACAGCCGCTGGCCATCAATGCGCAGCGTGTCGATGTTCACAACGGTCTTCATGTCCATGGCAGTCTCCTGGGAACGGTCGGGGAAAACTCTCAGCGCGCCACGGCGCTAGGTGCATTGGCCTGCGCGCGCTTGGCCGAGGCATCGAAGTTCGGGCCGAAGGGCGCACGCTTGAGGTAGCGGCCTGCGCCCAGTTTGGCGCGCAGATCGCCCTGTACGTAGACCAGCTCACCCTGGCTGATGGTGTGGGTGGGCAGGCCACGCACATTGCGGCCCTCAAACACGTTGTAATCGCCCTTGCTATGCTGGGTCTTGACGCTCAGGGTCTTGGTGGCTTGCGGGTCCCACAGCACCAGGTCGGCATCGCCGCCAGCGCTGACGCTGCCCTTTTGCGGATAGATGTTGAACAGCCGGGCGGTGTTGGTGGAGGTGACGGCGACGAACTCGCTTGGGGTCAGGCGACCGGTGTTGACGCCGGCGTCCCAGACCACGGCCATGCGCTCCTCGATGCCGCCGCAGCCGTTGGGGATCTTGGCGAAGTCGTCCTTGCCCGCGGCCTTCTGCGCGGCGCAGAAGGTGCAGTGGTCGGTGGCGGTGGTGTGCAGGTTGCCGGACTGCAGGCCGCGCCAGAGGAACTCCTGGTTGCCCTTGGGCCGGAACGGCGGGCTCATCACATGCGCCGCGGCGGCCGTGAAATCCGGGTTGCGGTAGACGCTGTCGTCCAGCACCAGATGCCCGGCCAGCACCTCGCCGTAGACCCGCTGGCCGCGGGCCCGGGCCCGGGCAATGGCCTCCGCCGACTCGATGCAGGAAACATGCACGATGTAGATCGGCACGCCCAGCACGTCGGCAATCGCAATGGCGCGGTTCACGGCTTCGCCTTCCACCATGGGCGGGCGCGACAGGGGATGCCCCTCGGGGCCGGTGATGCCCATGGCTGCCACCTCGCGCTGCAGCAGGTACACCAGCTCGCCGTTCTCGGCATGCACCGTGGGCATGGCGCCGAGTTCGAGCGCACGCTTGAAGCTGTTCACCAGGGTTTCGTCGTCGCACATGATGGCGTTCTTGTAGGCCATGAAGTGCTTGAAGCTGTTGACGCCGTACTCATGCACCAGGGTGCCCATGTCGCGGTGCACGCTCTCGTCCCACCAGGTGATGGCGACGTGGAAGGAGTAGTCGGCGGCGGCCTTCTCGGCCCAGCCGCGCCACATCTTGTAGGCCTCCATGATCGACTGCTTGGGGTCGGGGATGACGAAGTCGATGATGCTGGTGGTGCCGCCGGCCAGGCCGGCTGCGGTGCCGGTGTAGAAGTCGTCCATGGTGACCGTGCCCATGAACGGCAGCTGCATGTGGGTGTGCGGGTCGATGCCGCCGGGCATTACCAGCTGACCACCGGCGTCGACCACGGTGCTGCCCGCGGGCGCCTGCAGGTCTTCACCCACGCTGTGGATCTTGCCGCCCACACAGAGCACGTCGGCACGGAACTGGCGGTCGGCATTGACCACCGTACCGCCGCGAATCAGAACTGATGCCATCGCTGTCTCCTGAATGTTGTCTTATGCCGCCACCGTGACGCGGTTCGGGTTATTGGGGTGGGTGCTCCAGTTGGCGTATTCGCCGGACACCGGCTTGCCGCTGCGCAGGTCGATCTCGCCGGGCTGCAGCGTGCGCATGGTGATGCATTCGGGCACCGGGCAGACCGAAACGCACAGGTTGCAGCCCACGCATTCGTCTTCCTTGATCTCGAAATGACGTTTGCCGTCCTTTACCGCGCTGATGGCCTGGTGCGAGGTGTCCTCGCAGACCACGTGGCAGCGGCCGCACTGGATGCAGGCGTCCTGGTTGATGACCGCCTTCTCCACATGGTTCATGTTCAGGTTGCGCCACTCGGTGACGCTGGGCAGGGCCTTGCCCACCATCTGCGACACCGCGGTGTAGCCATTGGCGTCCATGAAGTTCGACAGACCGTCGACCATGTCCTGCACGATTTTGAAGCCGTAGGTCATGGCGGCAGTGCAGACCTGCACATTGCCGGCTCCCAGGGCAATGAACTCGGCCGCGTCGCGCCAGGTGTTGATGCCACCGATGCCGGAGATCGGCATGCCGGCGGTGGCCGCGTCGCGCGCAATCTCGGCCACCATGCACTGGGCAATGGGTTTCACCGCCGGGCCACAGTAGCCGCCGTGCGAGCCCTGGGGTCCCACGGAGGGCAGCATCGTCATGCGCTCCAGGTTCACGCCCATGATCGAGTTGATGGTGTTGATCAGCGACACGGCATCGGCGCCACCCGCCTTGGCAGCGCGGGCCGGATAGCGGATGTCGGTGATGTTGGGCGTGAGCTTCACGATCACCGGCAGCCTGGTGTAATGCTTGCACCTCTGCGCCACCTTCTCGATGTATTCCGGTACCTGGCCCACGCTGGAGCCCATGCCGCGCTCGCTCATGCCATGCGGGCAGCCGAAGTTGAGTTCGACGCCATCACAGCCGGTGTCTTCCACCATCGGCAGGATGTTCTTCCAGGATTCTTCGGTACACGGCACCATCAGCGAGGCGACCACGGCGCGGTCGCTCCATTGGCGTTTGATGTCGCGCATCTCGTCCAGGTTGCTGCGCAGCGGTCGGTCCGAGATCAACTCGATGTTGTTGAAGCCAATCAGGCGCCGGTCGCCGCTGAGCAGGGCGCCGTAGCGCGGGCCGTAGACGTTGACGATGTGCGGGTCTTCGCCCACCGTCTTCCAGACCACGCCGCCCCAGCCGGCTTCGAAGGCGCGGTTGACGTTGTAGGCCTTGTCGGTCGGTGGTGCCGAGGCCAGCCAGAACGGGTTCGGGCTGGAGATGCCAACAAAATTGCTTGTGAGGTCTGCCATCTTGTTTCTCCCGGTCAGGCCCGCAGCGCGGCGTCGATGGACACGGCGGCGCGCTTGCCGTGCTCCACCGCTTCCACGGTCAGGTCCCGGCCGCCAAAGCGGCAGTCGCCGCCGGCCCAGACCTTCGGGTGCCGGGTGCGGCCATCGGCGTCGGTGAGGAGGCGGCCCTGCTTCAGTTCCAGCACCGAGGCGACCGGATCGCCAACGAAATTCTGGCCGATGGCCTTGAACACCATGTCGGCCTCCAGCACGAAGCTCTCGCCGGTCTCGGCCAACTTGCCATCTTGCAGAGCGGTGCTGGCGAAGCGCACGCCGGTGACACCATTGGCGTCGGTCAGAATCTCCTTGGGCGCGGCCCAGAGCTTGAGCCGCACGCCGTTGGTCTGGGCCCAGTCCTGCTCATAGCCCGAGGCCGAGAGGGCCTCCTGGCCGCGGCGGTAGACCATGGTCACGTCCACGGCGCCGAGCTTGCGCGACTGTACTGAGGCATCCACCGCCGTCATGCCGCCGCCGATCACCACCACTTTCGCACCGATGGGCAGCTGCGCATAGTCCGTCGCCTGGCGCAGCTCGGCGATGAAGTCCACGGCGTCACGCACACCAGGCACACCCGGCTCGTTCAGGCCCAGGGCATTGACCCCACCCAGGCCCATGCCCAGAAACACGGCGTCGTAGCCGGCCAGCAGCTCGGCCAGCTGCACCTGTTCGCCCAGGCGCATGTTCTGCCGGATCTCGATGCCGCCGATCGACAGCAGCCAGGCGATTTCCTTCTGGGCAAAGCCGTCCACTGTCTTATAGGTGGCCAGGCCGTATTCGTTCAGGCCGCCAGGCTTGGGGTTGGCGTCGAGCACCACCACGCTGTGGCCCATGCGCGCCAGTCCGTGGGCGCAGGCCAGGCCGGCCGGACCGGCGCCGACCACCGCCACGGTGCGGCCGGTGGCTGCGGCGCGGCTGAACAGGGGCGCGCCCGGTTGCTCGAAATACTGGTCGGTGGCATAGCGCTGCAGCGCGCCGATCTCCACCGGCTTGACCTCATTGGTGTTGCGCACGCAGGCCTGCTCGCACAGCACCTCGGTCGGACAGACCCGGGCACACATGCCGCCCAGCGGATTGGACTTCAGGATCGCGTGGGCCGAGCCGCGAATATTGTTGTCGGCAATACGCTGGATAAAGCTCGCAATGTCGATGCCCGTGGGGCAGGCCACGGTGCAGGGCGCATCGAAGCAGTAGTAACAGCGGTCGGCCTCAATCTTAGCCTGTGCCAGGTTCAGTGGTGGGTGCGCGTCGCAGAAGTTGTGCGCATACTGCTG
>JANMKM010000713.1:0-2353 GCA_031372035.1 Rhodoferax sp.
GCGGCGGAATCACACCACTTGGTGCTTTCATATAAGAAAGCAGTCCATACGATGGTATCCTAAGGAATTAAAGTGCTTTCAATTTGAAAGCACTTTATATTTGTAAAAATTGTCGCTGACGCCCTCGTTGGGCTTGTCGTATGCAGCGCCAGATCAGACAGTTACAGCGTCCACAATTTCGCATTTCACCCATCCGGGTTGCCCCTTCAATTTTCATGAAAACATTCCCCGCCTTTGCCATCATGCTGGCATCCTTTTGTTGCGCAACTTACGCGCAAACCAATACCCCCAAGGCGGCGATTTGCCTGGCCAACCAAGGCATTTTTGCTAACCAGGGAGATCCTCCATTCGTTTGCGCCGGGATCGGGGAATTCAAAAACATTCAAGAGCTTTACGACAAAGGATTTCGGGTCATCAGTTCGGGGGTGGTCAACCGAGCAGCTATTGCAACGCAGGCCTTCTATCTCGTTATTGAAGAAAAGAAATAGTCATGCGACGCTGCTGCCAATGGTTTATCGGGCTCATTCCATTCGGGCTTGCTTTCTCGCTTTGTGATGGCACGTGGGCGGCCTATTTGCGAATGCTGGTTGGGGGCATGGTGTTTTGGATTCCGTACTGGGCCGGCTGGTGGCTGATATTTTTCATTGCGGCTCGTGATGGTTGGGAGTGGGCTGCCTACACCCGAGGTTTTGCGTGGTCCGGTATGGCGCCTGAACCGGTAAGCCTTCAGTATCGGATGGGGCCTCAAGGGTACGGCCTCTACATAGGAGAGACTAAAGTAGCCTAGCGGAAGCTCGTCACGGACTCTATTTTTTGCGGCCATTGAAAACATCCTTGACCGTGTTCACGACGCCATCGGCAGTGCTCGCAGCGTCGTCAGCAGCCAAACGGCCCACCCTGGCAATCTGGCTCGATCTGTTTCCAAGTGCCGGCGTTGTAGCGCCACCAACCCGGCCTTCCAGGGGATCCGCCCATTGCTTCACACGCAGTTTTTGATCGTTGATCAATGTTTGGGCATCTCCGGCAGGCTTGGGCATGCCAGTTGGCGCGTTCACTTTTTGCGCGCCCTTGAAGCCAGTATGGCGCACATCTTTGCCATGCTGCATTGCCGTGTCATCTGGCATGGCGGCCATTGTGTTGTCGGCGGTGGAAGCCACCGCCTGCGGGCTATGCGGCAATTTCTCGCCGTCAATCCGGCTCGGTGACAGTGTCTTGGCGGACTTGAGCATCCCCTGCCTTTCGGCGTAGTCCGTTGCCATTTGTACTAATCGCGCATCACTTTGACTCAGGAAACGCGCCTGGTTCATGCTCGGATCCCTGGCCTGCGCATCGCGCTGCACTTGGTGCATGAATTCGGGGTCGGCGCTCAGATTTTGTGTTGTGCTGAGGGACTGACTGTCCGTGACGCTGGCACCACCCCTGAACCCGGTCGTGGCGCGGCCACCGGCGCTGCTGGTTTCACTGTGGTCTCGGGCCGAACTGAGTGATGCCACATCGGCCTGACGTTCCTGTTGTGACGACTCCGCGCCAGCCGTGTTGGTGCTCATTCGGCCACCAACCTGCATGGACGATGCTGAGTTGGCAACGGTCGTCGCCACCAAAGATCCATTGGAATTCTCAAAGCTGGTGCCGTCCTGAGCCACGTAGTTCTTGCCGGCGCTTCCGCCTAGTCCGCCACCCAGGCGGATGCCGGCGCCGGTCGCCGATTTGTGCTGGCCACCCCCATTGGCGGCCATGGCCGTTTGAATCTGCTCGCGGGTGGCACCGAGGCCAGTCATTTTTTTGGCAACTTCCTGGGCAATCTTGGGATCCGCCACGCCACCTGGGCGACCTGTCCCACCTCCGCCGGTATTGATGCCCAAGCCAGCCTCTGCGCTCAACTGGGCACCTATGGACGCCGCCATCATGTTGATCTGGTTTTGGCTGGCGTTTTTGGACGTCTGCGCGGTCCGCCCGGTGTTGAAAGTCTCCCCCACCTGGTTCTGGATTCCAGAAGCCGCCGCCACTTGGCTGCCCTGAGAAGTCCCCGACTGCGCGTTGCGGCCCTTCTCCTGTGACCGGGTGGCGGCATGGGTGTCCCGGTTCGTCACGTCCTCACCGGTGTGGCTCTCCATCCCGGAATCCGCATTCATCGATCGACCGGCCTGGAACGCGCTGACGGCACTGATCGACTGGTTGAGGTTGTTGCTCAAGCGGGCCATCGCCGCATTGCCGTTCTGCGCCGTGGTCAGAGTGGAGCCGTCATTCATCCTGATTTGCGAGCCGCCCGCTGTCAGCCCAACAGCGCTGTCGTATTTGTTCATGGAGGTGCTGTTGGCCGACGCCGTGTCGATGCCGGCTTGGCCCAGGCTCT
>JANMKM010000741.1:0-2814 GCA_031372035.1 Rhodoferax sp.
GAACTCACTCTGGCGGCCGAGCGCCGTCTGGGGGACAAGATTGCCCGCGAGATATACCGGGATCCGGACTACCTGGACGACGCGGTTGTACTCGACTACCTTGAACGGATCTGGCAGCCGCTACTTGCTGCGGCAAAGGCCAGGGGCGAAATGTCCCCCGAAACCGAGCAGCGTTTTGCCTGGGAATTACTGCTCGGGCGCGATCGCACGATCAATGCCTTTGCCCTGCCTGGGGGTTATTTCGGAGTTCACCTGGGTCTGATCGGTGTGGTGGCCAACCGCGACGAACTGGCCTCGGTGCTGGCCCACGAAATGAGCCATGTCACGCAACGCCACATTTCGCGCCTGATCTCCAAACAGGCCGAGCAAACGCCGTGGCTGATCGGCGCCATGATCCTGGGCATGTTGGCAGCGGGGAAGAATCCGGAGGCGGCCAACGCGGTATTGACCAGCGGACAGGCAGTCGCCATGCAGAACCAGCTGAACTTTTCGCGCGACATGGAGCGCGAGGCCGACCGGGTCGGGTTTGGCGTCATGACGCAAGGTGGCTTCGCACCGCAAGGGTTTGTGACCATGTTCGACAAGCTGCAGCAGGCCTCGCGCCTGAACGACAACGGTGCCTTCCCCTATCTGCGTAGCCACCCATTGACCACCGAGCGGATAGCCGACGTGCAGGCACGCCAGCCACCTGGCCCGGTGGTTGCCGTCGAGACTACACTGGAGCATGTCATGGTCAGCGCCAGGGCACGCGTCCTGGCCAATTCAGGCGCGGACGCGCTGCGCCAGTTCGTGGGCGAAGCGTCGGATCCCTCACTCGGGGCGGCCGCATTGCAGCGCCAGGCGGGCGTCCACTACGGCGCAGTGCTGGCGTTGATCAAGACGCGCGACTTCGCAACCGCGCGCACCCAACTGGCGCGCCTGGATGCCGTGACCCAGTCCAATCCGCCGGCCCAGAGGCAGGCGAACCTGCTGCGCGCGGAACTCGCTCTTGCGTCCGGCCAACCGGCAGCGCCACTGGCGCCACTGGGCAGGCCCGAGATGCTGTTGTCTGCCCAGATACTGACGGGGCAGGGACGCGCCGCAGAGGCTTCGCAAGCCTTGTTGGCGTGGGTCGCAATCCATCCGCGGGATGCCAGCGCCTGGCAAATGCTGTCAGTGGTCAGCGCCGCACAGGGCCAGTCACTGCGCGCTATCCGCGCCGATGCCGAAGCCAGAGTGGCACAGCTGGACTATGCCGGCGCGCTCGAACGCTTCAGGGCTGGCCAGACGCTGGCGCGAAATGCCGGCGGCGCCGGCGTCGACCACATCGAGGCGTCGATCATCGACACCCGCGCCCGTGCCGTGCAATTACTTTTTAGAGAACAGTCTCTCGAGCGCTGACTCGATCACCAGGCCGAACACCGAGTAGATCAGCGACCCGATCAGGGCCGCGGAGAAACCGGTCACCCTGAAGCCATCCATGACGCCGGCAGCAGCCCAGAACATCAGCGCGTTGATCACAAACAGAAACAGTCCCAGGGTGATCAGCGTCACTGGGAGCGTCAGCACAATCAGCACCGGGCGCACAATCGTGTTGAGCAGTCCGATGATGAAGGCGGCCAGCAGTGCCGCGCCAAAGCTGCTGACCTGTACGCCTGTGTAAACGTAGGTGACTGCCAGCAGGGCGCATGCGCTGAGCAGCCACTTGGCGATGAGTTTCATAACGAATCAGGATACCACCGACCCACTGGCTGCATTGGCGCAACCCGGGCGTTATCATGCCCCTCCCCCTAGTGAGCACCATGGCTGGCATCCACATCACCGACATCGAGGCGGCTATCAACTATTGGCGCGACAAGGTCCCGTCGCCAGACGGCTTCTCGTTGCAGCCGCCGTTGCGCGCGCTGGCCGAGGTGTACGCCCGGATGGTGTATTTCCGTGAGCCGCTGGCAGACGAATTCAGCATGCCGGCACCGGCTTATGCGGCCTGGCTTGCCTGGTATGAGACGACGCCCGACACGCCGTGTATCGCGATCTGCTCCACCAGCCAAGGTGACGACATCTGTAAAGGCTGCGGCCGCAGCTTCACGGAAGTCCAGCACTGGACCGACATGCGGCCGGCTGAAAAGCGCGGTACCTGGCGGCGCATCAGCCTCGCCGCCGATTCGTGGCGATTCAACCGGTACGCAGAGCGTGCGGCTGAACGCCAGCGTGCGCCCTGATCATTTCCAGCGCAGCGGTTCGATGCTGACCGACCGGGCCTCATCGCCCAGGGTCAGTACACCGTCCTGAACTGTCGCCTGCAGCACCATGCTGCGTTGGGCGAGTCCGGCCAGTTGCGTGGCATCTGCCGCGCCAATCCGGAACACACTCAGTTTGTCCATGCGCGTTAGCTTGGACTCGATGCCGCGCCACCAGACTTCGGCCGCATGGTGAAAGCAGTACAGCACAACGGCGTCGGCCTTGTTGCAGGCCTTCTGCAAGGGCTTGTCTTCGGGTTGGCCGACCTCCAGCCACAGGCGGGTGCGCCCGGTGAAGTCGCGCAGCCAGACGTCCGGCTCGTCCGGGTCGGACAGGCCGGCACCGAATGCCAGCACGCCATCGCCATTGCAGACGCTGTGAAGGGTGTGGGCATGCAAGGCCAGCGCGGCCAGGCGCACCATCATGCGTTCATCGGTTTCGCTCGGGTGCCGTGCCAGGGTCAGGGCATGGTCGGCGTAGTAGGCGTGGTCGATGTCGGCGACCTGCAGCGCCGCCTTGAAGATGGTGGACTTGACAGCCATTCGTGCGCGCCGTCAGACGCGCCGCGCGAGTTCGGCGGCCTTGCCGACATAG
>JANMKM010000017.1:0-3761 GCA_031372035.1 Rhodoferax sp.
GCGGCGCTTGGCATCGTCAAACAACTTGCGTTGCTGCACCGGCGTGTCCACGGCGTAGCGGTCAAAGCCGACACCGGCGTTCTTCTTCAGGTCTGCCAGCAGCGCGCCGTTGTCCTCGTGAAAATGCAGGAACGCCGACCCACGCAGGTAGAAGATGCCGGGTTTCATTTCGCGCAGACCGGTCAGGCCGCGCAACTGGCGCAGCAGGGACAGCAGGCGTTGCAGGGCGGCTTCGCTGGCGTGGGCCATGGTCGTGATGCTCCCCTCAAGCCAGCCACCGCTTGCGCCGGCGGTAGCTTTTCACATCCTTGAAGCTTTTGCGCTCACCCTTGCCGACGCCAAGATAGAACTCCTTCATGTCCTCGTTGCTGGCCAGCTCGGCGGCTGCACCATCCATCACGATCCGGCCGCTCTCCATGATGTAGCCGTAGTCGGCGTACCTGAGCGCCATGTTGGTGTTTTGTTCGGCCAGCAGGAAGGTAACGCCCTCCTTGGTGTTGAGGTCCTTGACGATCTGGAACACCTCTTCCACGATCTGCGGCGCCAGGCCCATGGAGGGCTCATCCAGCAGCACCATGCTGGGGCTGGCCATCAGGGCCCGGCCGATGGCGCACATCTGCTGTTCGCCACCCGAGGTGTAGGCTGCCTGCGAGCTGCGCCGGGTTTTCAGCCGCGGAAAGTAGGTGTAGACCTTCTCCAGATTGGCCGCTACCTCGGCCTTGTTCTTGCGGGTGTAGCCGCCGGTCAGCAGGTTTTCCTCGCTCGTCTGGTGGGCAAAGCAATGGGGGCCCGCCATCGCCTGCACCACGCCCCGCTGCACCAGGTCGGCCGGCGACAGGTTTTCGATGCGCTCGCCGCGCAGCTCGATCGAGCCCTTGGTCACGGCCCCGCGCTCGCCCTGCAGCAGGTTCGAGATGGCGCGCAGCGTCGTGGTCTTGCCCGCGCCATTGCCGCCCAGGATCGCCACCACACTGCCCTGCGGCACCTGCAGCGACACGCCCTTGAGCACCAGGATCACGTGGTTGTAGATGACCTCGATGCCGTTGACGTTGAGAACGATGTTTGGACTTGTCATAGTGTGTGAATTAAGACCAACTGAAAGACCCGCGCAGCGGCCCTTTCAGTTGCCGGCTCCCGCGGGAGCCGCTCCCCTCCCGCCCGGCGGGAGGGGTTGGGGAGGGTGCAGTCAGTACCGCCGAAAGGCAGATTGCCCAGTCGTGTTACGACTGGCAGTCAGCCGGTGTGCGCGGCGTCAGCTTCTTGTCCGCGGCATACTTTGCCGCCGTTGCCTTGACCAGCGGCTTGATGATCTGCTCGTCAGCCTGCAGCCAGTCGGAGGTGAACTTCCAGTCCTTGCCGTCCCAGGTGTGGATCCGGGCCCAGGAGGCGCCCATGTGGTCCACGCAGGAGGTGCTGATCGGGCGCATCACGCCGGCAAAGCCCAGGCCGTCGAGCTTGGCCTGCGTCAGGTTCAGATTTTCCAGGCCCCAGCGCACCTGCTCACCGGTCATGACCTTGCCCTTGCCATAGCGCTCCTGGGCTGAGCGGATGCCCTCGACGCCCAGCATCGCGCTCATCGCGCCGCGCAGATACAGCACCTGGCCCACTTCTTCCTTCGGCCCGGTGCCCTGGCCCTTGCCATGCACCATACTGAGAACGTCGGTCACCACCTTGGCCTTGAAGTCGGCACCATGCTGCAGCGTCACTGCGTTGTAGCCCTTGGCGCCGTCGGCCACGTCCTTGACATCCGGCTCGGCGCCCGACCACCAGACGCCATACATCTTCTCCCGCGGGTAGCCGGTAGCCTGGGCTTCCTTGATGGCGGTGCTGTTCATGATGCCCCAGCCCCACAGCAGGGTGTAGTCGGGCCGGTTCTGCCGTACCTGCAACCAGGTGGCCTTCTGCTCCACGCCAGGTGCCGTGACCGGCAGCAGTTGCAGGGCAAAGCCGAGCTGTGCGGCACGCTCCTGCAGCAGTGCGATCGGCTCCTTGCCAAACGGGCTGTCGTGGTACACCAGCGCGATCTTCTTGCCCTTGAGCTTGTCGAGGCCGCCTTCCTTCTTGGCGATGGCCTGCAGGATGGCGTCGGCAGCGACCCAGTAGGTGCCGGCGATCGGGAAGTTCCACTTGAACACCGTGCCGTCAGCGCTCTCGCTGCGGCCATAGCCCACGGTCACGACCGAGATCTTGTCAGTGGGCGCCTTCTCCGTGATGGCAAAGGTGGCACCGGTGGACAGCGGTTGCACAAACACGGCGCCGCCGTTCTTGCCCTTGAGTCGCTCGTAGCACTCGACGCTGCGGGCTGTGTCGTAGCCGGTTTCGCACTCTTCGAAACTGAGCTTGACGCCATTGACGCCGCCGCGCGCATTGACCAGTTTGAGGTAATCCACATAGCCGTTGGCCCACGGCACGCCGTTGGGTGCATAGGGGCCGGTGCGGTAGGACAGCACCGGTATGAACTGCTCCTTGGCCTGGGCGAAGGCGCTGCCGCTCGCCAGGAATGAAGTGCCTGCGGCCACCAAGGCCACGGCCAATACCAGTTTACGAAGTTTCATCTGTGTCTCCAGTCATTAAAGGTTGATGCAGCCAGGAATCCGTATCCACATTCCAGTAAACAAATATTCATTCAAAAACACAACAGGGCTTGCCATTAGCTTTGGCGCTAGTGCGGGAATGGCCAGAGCCGCAGCTTCTGCTTGCCAATGGACCAGAGCCTGGCCAGGCCATGCGGCTCCACGATCAGGAACCAGACGATCAGGCCACCGAAGATCATCAGCTCGGCATGCGAGGTGCCGGCCGTGGAGATGTCCAGGCCGAACAGGTGCGACAGGATCGGCAGGAACAGGCTGAGCGCGATCGGCAGGACCACGATGAAGGCTGCGCCGAAGAAGCTGCCCATGATCGAGCCCATGCCGCCGATGATCACCATGAACAGCAGCTTGAACGACTGGTCCACCGAAAACGCCGCCGGCTCCCAGGCGCCCAGGTAGATGAAGGCCCACAGTGCGCCGGAGACACCGACGATGAAGGAGCTGACAGCAAAGGCGCTGAGCTTGGCGTACATCGGCCGGATGCCGATGACCGCCGCGGCCACATCCATGTCGCGGATCGCCATCCACTCGCGGCCGATGGCGCTGCGCACCAGGTTCTTCGCCGCCAGCGACACGACCGCCAGCAGGGCCAGGCAGAACAGGTATTTGGAGACCGGGCTCTCAATGGCAAAGCCGAAGCTCTGCAGGTTTGACACCGCCACCGAGCCCGAGGGCGAGTCGTGGGTGAACCACTTGATGCGCAGGAACATCCAGTCGGCAAAGAACTGTGCCGCCAGCGTGGCCACGGCCAGGTACAGGCCCTTGACGCGCAGGCTGGGCAGGCCGAACAGGATCCCGAACAGCATCGCGCAGATGCCGCCCAATACCAGCGACAGCAACAGCGGCATGCCCGGAATGCGGTCGTGGAAGTTGTAGGCGGCATAGGCACCCACCGCCATGAAGGCGCCCGAGCCCAGCGATATCTGGCCGCAATAGCCGACCAGGATGTTCACGCCCACGGCAGCCAGCGAGAAGATCAGGAACGGGATCAGGATCGCGCGGAACATGTAGTCGCTGGCCAGCATGGGGACGGCGATGAAGGCAAACGCCAGCATCAGGCCGATGGCGACGCGGTCCTGCGCGATCGGGAAGATCTGCAGGTCGGACCGGTAGCTGGTCTTGAATTGGCCGTTTTCGCGGTAGAACACAGGATGGTCTCGTTTGCTATCG
>JANMKM010000034.1:0-8929 GCA_031372035.1 Rhodoferax sp.
AGGCCGGACCAAAGCGGGCACTGGAGATCGCCGCCGCTGGTGGCCACAGCCTGCTGCTGGTCGGGCCACCGGGTTCCGGCAAGTCGATGCTGGCGCAGCGTTTTGCCTCGCTGCTGCCGCCCATGGACAACACGCAGGCACTGCAGAGCGCAGCCATCGCCAGTCTGTGCGGCCGCTTCAGCATGGAGCAGTGGGCCAGGCGGCCCACCTGCAGCCCGCACCACTCGGCCAGTGCCGTGGCGCTGGTGGGCGGTGGCTCGCCACCGCGCCCGGGTGAGATTTCGCTGGCCCACAACGGCGTGCTGTTCCTGGACGAGCTGCCGGAATTTGCCCGGGCCGCGCTGGAGGCCTTGCGTGAGCCGCTGGAGACCGGCCGCATCCGCATTTCCCGGGCGGCGCGCCAGGCCGAGTTCCCGGCACGGTTCCAGTTGATCGGCGCCATGAACCCTTGCCCCTGCGGCTATCTGGGTTCCAGCCTCAAGGCCTGCCGCTGCACCCCGGACCAGGTGGCACGCTACCAGGGGCGCCTCAGCGGCCCGCTGCTGGACCGGATCGACCTGCATGTGCAGGTGCCGGCACTGCACCCGGACGAGCTGCTGCACAGCCCCAGCGGCGAAGCCAGTGCCAACATCCGCGCACGTTGCGCGGCCGCACTGGAACGGGCGCGGACGCGCCAGGACAAGCCAAATGCGGCGCTGCAAGGCCGCGAGATCGACCAGCATGCCGCCCCCGACGCGCCAGCGCTGAAGTTTCTGCAGCTGGCCGCGTCCCGCCTGGGCTGGTCAGCCCGAGCCACCCACCGCGCCATGAAGGTGGCCCGCACCATTGCCGACCTGGCGGGCGCCGAAGCAGTGCAGGTGGTGCACATGGCGGAGGCGCTGCAATACCGGCAGGTCGCGGCAACTGCCTAGGCGTCGCCGACAGTGCAACGCAAGAACAGGGACTCGGACGCATGACAGCATGCCCTTGGTCTTGCACTGCCCTGGACAGCCCGTAACATGGCTCGCATGCACCACCACAGCCAGCACCACTTCGCCGTCCGCACCGACTACGAACGGGCCGTCATCAGCCGCTTGGGTGTGCAGCTGTTGCGCGCGATGGCAGCACTGGCGCTGTGCCTGCCCGTTGCGGCCGCTCCGACGCCGGCGCCGGGAGAGCGCCTGCCTGCCGGCATCAGCAAGATCACGTCGGTCGAAGGTGTAGATGAATACCGGCTGTCCAACGGCATGCAACTGCTGCTGATACCCGACGACAGCAAGCCCAGCACCACGGTGAACATGACCTACAAGGTCGGTAGCCGGCACGAGAACTATGGCGAAACCGGCATGGCGCACCTGCTGGAGCACTTGCTGTTCAAGGGCACGCCCACCACCCAGAATCTGCTGGGCGAGTTCAGCAAGCGCGGGCTGCGCGCCAACGGCAGCACCTGGCTGGACCGCACCAACTACTTCGCCAGTTTTTCCGCCAACGACGCAAACCTGCAGTGGTACCTGAGCTGGCCAGCCGATGCGATGCAGAACAGCAATATTGCGCGCAAGGACCTGGACACCGAGATGACGGTGGTACGCAACGAAATGGAGCGCGGCGAGAACAGCGCCGGCCGGATACTGTTCGAGCGCGTCATGGCCGCGGCCTACCAGTGGCACAACTACGGCAAGAACACCATTGGCGCGCGCAGCGACGTCGAAGGCGTGGACATCGGCCGGCTGCAGAATTTCTACCGTGCCCATTACCGGCCGGATAACGCCGCCCTGATCGTCTCCGGCAAGTTCGACCAGCCAAAAGTTTTGACCCTGGTGGACCAGTATTTCGGCAAGCTGCGCAACCCCAAGGCGTCCTTGCCCAAGCTCTACACGCTCGACCCGGCGCAGGACGGCGAACGCAGCGTCAGCGTGCGCCGGGTGGGTGGCACGCCCAGCCTGTACGCCCTGTACCACGTGCCGCCGGGCGCGCATCCCGACTACGCTGCGGTCAGCGCGTTGACCGTGGTGCTGGGCGACACGCCTTCGGGGCGGCTGCACCGGCTGCTGGTGGAGAAGCAGCCACCGCTGGCGGCCGAGGCCTTTGCCTTCAGCCAGGCGTTGCATGACCCGGGCTTTGCCATCTTCGGCCTGAGCCTGGGGCCGGACCAGGCGCTGGAGCCGGCGCGCACGGCGCTGCTGGCCACCGTTGAGGGTGTTGTCACCGAGCCGGTCACGGCAGAGGAACTGGAGCGCGCCAAGCGCAAGCTGGCCAAGGACTGGGACCTGAGCTTTACCAACCCGGAGCAGGTGGGTGTAGCGCTGTCGGAGTTCATCGCACTGGGTGACTGGCGGCTGTACTTCCGCAACCGCGACGTGGTGCGTGCCCTCACACTGGAAGATCTAAACCGGGTGGCCCGCAGTTACCTGCTGCGCGACAACCGCACCTTGGGCAGTTACCTGCCCACGGACACACCACAACGTGCGCCAGCGCCAGCCAACGTGGATGTGGCGGCGCTGCTCAAGGGCTATGCCGGTGATGCCGCTGCCTCCCAGGCTGAAGCCTTTGACGCCACACCAACCAACATCGACCGGCGCAGCCAGGCCGGCGCACTGCCCGTAGGCCTGCAGACGGTATTGCTGGCCAAGGGTGCCCGCGGCCGGCTGGTCAATGGCGCGCTGCTGCTGCAGTTTGGCGACGAGCGCAGCCTGCTGGGCCAGAGCGATGTGGCGAGCGCTGTGGCCGCCATGCTGGACAAGGGCACCACCAGCCTGAGCCGCAACCAGATCCAGGACAAGCTCGATCTGCTGCGCGCCGAGCTCGGCTTCTCGGGTGACGCCACGGGCCTGCGGGTGGGCCTGCGCAGCACCCGCGAGAACCTGCCTGCGCTGATCGCACTGATGGGCGACATGCTGCGCAACCCGGCGTTCCCGCCCGACGCACTGGAGGAATACAAGCGCCAGGTTCTCAGCAGCCTGGAGACGCAGCGCAAGGAGCCCGAAGCCATCCTGGAGACCGAGCTGGCGCGCTACGGCAACCCCTACCCGAGCGGCGACGTGCGTTATGCACCGAGCTTCGACGAGATGGAGCGCAGCACGCGGTCACTCACAGTGGAACAGCTCAAGGCCTTTCACAGCCGCTTCTTTGGCGCGCAGTTTGGCCAGGTGGCGCTGGTGGGAGACATGGAAAGCGCCGAAGTCCGGCGCGCACTGGAAACTGCCCTGGGCGACTGGCGCAGCCCAAGCCCCTACACCCGCGTGCCCAACCCCTGGGTGGCGGTGAAGCCGGCGCGGCTGGTGTTCAAGACGCCGGACAAGCAAAACGCCACGATGCAGGTGGAGCAGGCGCTGGCACTGGCCGACAGCCACGTGGACTATGCCGCGCTGATGCTGGCCAACCACATGCTGGGCGCCGGCGGCAGCTCGCGCCTGTGGCTGCGCATCCGCGAGAAGGGCGGCCTGAGTTACGACGTAGGCAGCTCCATCAGCTGGAGCCAGCACGAACCCAACAGCGGCTGGCGTGCCAGCGCCATCTTCGCGCCGCAGAACCGCGCGGCCGTGGAGTCGGCATTCAAGGAGGAGATCGCCAAGGCTCTGAAGACCGGCTTCACGGCTCAGGAGCTGGCCCAGGGCCGCGCCGGGCTGCTGAACTACCGGCGGCTGGCCCGGGCCCAGGACGACAGCCTGGCCAACAGCCTGGCGTCGAACCTGCGGCTGCAGCGCACCCTTGCCGTGTCGCAGAAAGTCGATGAGCAGATTGCCACCTTGACGCTGGAGCAGGTGAACGCCGCCCTGCGCAAATACCTGCAACCGGATCAGTTTGTGTATGGCTTTGCCGGGGACTTCAAGGACTGATCACACCCGGACAGTGACCTTGGGCCGGCGTCGAGCGCACCTTCACAAACCACGCAGCGGCTGGCCGCAGGTGAACTCCACCAGATGGCCACTGGGCTCGCGCACGATGGCGAAATAGCCGATGCTGCCTCCCGCATCCACGGGGCCGCGCACCAGAGTACTGTCGCTGCGGGCGCGCTCGGCAATCGCATCCACCTGGTCCCGGCTGTCGCACTGGAAACCGAAGTGGTCCAGCGGCTCCTTCACCTCACCGGCAAAGGCCACCAGCACAAACACCGGTTCCTCGCCGTCCAGTTGCGCCGGCCCCAGCCAGACGGTGCTTCCACCCTCCAGCCGCCGGTCCCGTACCACCTGCAGGCCACAGGTTTCGGTGAAGAACCGGATCGAGGCGTCAAGTTCGCCGAAGGGCAGGGTGATGTGGGTCCAGCGCATGGATGGAAGCCTACCCGATGACACGGCAGGGGCTCGCCCGGCACCACTTCTGACTTGGCTTGCTATGTTTTCAGTAGTATTCCAGGCTTTATCCATGAGCCTCACAGCCCAATCCTCTTCCAAACGATAATGCAGGCATGGCAACCCCAGCGCAATACGACCGCCGCTTCGTGGGCTGGCTGTCGCTGGCGCAGCTGATCAGCTGGGGCAGCGTGTTCTACGGCTTCTCGCTGCTAATGGAGCCGGTGGAGCGCGAGCTAGGCTTGAGCCGGGCCCAGTCCTCGCTGGCCTTCAGCCTGGCCTTGCTGACCGAGGGTCTGCTGGCCTATCCCGTGGGCCGCTGGATTGACCGTGGCCATGAGCGCGTGGTGATGACCGGCGGCTCGCTGCTGGTGGCGGCCTGCCTGCTGGCACACAGCCTGGTCACCAGCCTGGCCGGTTTCTACGCCATCTGGATCGCCCTGGGCGCTGCGCTCTCGGCCACGCTCTACAGCCCGGCCTTCGCGGTCGTGACACGGCGCTTTCCCGACGACTTTCGCCGCGCCATCATCACCTTGACATTCCTGGGTGGCCTGGCCAGCACGGTGTTCATTCCGCTCACTGCCTGGCTGATCGCTCACCAGGGCTGGCGCCAGGCCGTGCTCTGGCTGGCTGCGCTGCACCTGCTGTTCTGCGCGCCACTGCATGCGTGGCTGCTGCGCCATGCACCGGCACCCGCAGCAGCCCGCGCCGCACCGCGGCCATTGGGCCACTTTCTGTGGAGCGCGCCGTTTCTGCTGATCACGGCCTTCATCGTGTTGATGATGGCGGTCACGGCGGCGCTGCCGGCGCACATGGTGAGCCTGCTGCGCGACAACGGTCTGGGCGAGGCCTGGGCCGTCGCCATACCGGCGAGCATCGGCGCGATCCAGGTGCTGGGGCGCCTGTTGCTGCACTTCTTCGAGCACCACTTCGACGTGCACCTGGAAAACCGGCTGATCCCCTGCCTGATGCCACTGGGGCTGCTGGCGCTGATTGCCGCACCAGCGGCCGGCAACGCACAGGTCTGGGTCACGCTGCTGTTCGTGCTTCTGTACGGCCTGGGCAACGGCATGCTGACCATCGTCAAGGGCACGGCCGTGGCGCAGTACATCAACCGGGACCACGTCGCCGCGCTCAACGGTGCCATGGGCCTGCCCAATGCCCTGGCGCGGGCCGGCGCTCCGTTGCTGCTGGGGATTCTGTACAGCCCGCAGGCGGGCTACAACGTGGGTCTATGGCTGATGTTGGGCACCAGCGTAGTCGCGGTCGGCGCGCTGATAGCGGCGCAAAAGCTGGCGCGGCACCGCTGAGGCTTGCCGGCTCTAGAGGGATCAGGCCGACGGCGTACTCAGCTCCGCGGCTGTCACCCGGCCTTCGGCCTACTTCTTTATGCCGCAGCGCCGAGCACCCCGCCGTCCTGATCCTGCGGACTTGGTTGGCGCTCTACCCACGCGCGCGAGCCGCCTTGAGGGCCTTGGTTCTCTCCGGTTGCTACACAATAAGTAGCTGATCGTGCTTTATCCATGAGCCTTTCGGCCATTGTTTCGAGTCAAATTTCGCAAGAATCATGCTTTCCGAGGTTGAATGTTGTGTCTTGGCTTATGAATGTCGATTTTCCAGCCATGGCTCGACATGTCAGGAGGCAGAGCGCGCTCACCCCATGCGCGCCAACCACACTCGCCGCCGAGGAAGCTGGGGTGGGTGGCGTAGCGAAATAAAGGGGGAGGAGGAGGCCCCAGCCGACGACGGAGGACATTCGCGGAGCTACCCACCCCAGCTTCCTCGGCATACCAGAGGACATTTGCGGAGCCATCCACCCCGGCGTCCTCGGCTTGTCAATGCTTAGAGATTCGGCGCCAGCATCCGCTGCAGGTCCTGCTCACTGACACCGCGGCGGCGTGCCAGATCGCTGACCTGGTCGTTGCCGATCTTGCCAACGTTGAAGTACTGGCTGTCCGGGTGGCTGAGGAAGAAGCCGCTGACGCTGGCAGCCGGGCTCATGGCCAGGCTCTCGGTCAGGGCCATGCCGATGTCCTCGCACTGCAGCAGGTTGAACAGGTCGCGCTTGACGCTGTGGTCCGGGCAGGCCGGGTAGCCCGGCGCCGGCCGGATGCCCTGGTACTTCTCGGCTATCAGCTCTTCCGTACTCAGCGCTTCCTGCGCGCTGTAGCCCCACAGGTCAGTGCGCACGCGGTGGTGCAGGCATTCGGCAAAGGCCTCGGCCAACCGGTCTGCCAGGGCCTTGAGGGTGATGGCGGAGTAGTCGTCGTGGTCGTCGAGGAAATACTTTTCCTTCTTCTCCACGCCCAGCCCGGCGGTGACGGCAAAAACACCCACATAGTCCGGCGCAACACCATGCGGCGCGACGAAATCGGCCAGGCAGCGGCTGGGGCGCATCACGCCGTTGATCATCTGCTTCTCGGACTGCTGGCGCAGGCCATACCAGGTCATCGCCACCTGGCTGCGGCTCTCGTCGGTGTAGAAGGCAATGTCGTCGTCGTTGACGCTGTTGGCCGGGTACAGGCCGACCACGGCGCTGGCCGTCGGCATAAACGCGCACGGCCTCGGTGCCGATCACCTCGTCCTTCAGGATGGCGGGGAAAGGACCGGCCAGGCCCCAGGTCTGGAAGAATGGGCCCCAGTCGATGAAGCGCGCCAGCTCGGCCAGGTCGAAGTTGCGGAACACGCGCCGCCCCAGCACCCGCGGTACCGGTGGCGTGTAGCTACTCCAGTCCACCGGTGTGCGGTTGGAGCGGGCACGCACCAGTGGCCACATCGGTGTGTTCTTCTTGCCGGCATGCTGCTGGCGCACCCGCTCATAGTCGGTGTTGAGCTCGTCGATGTACTTCGCCGCCTGGTCGCTCAGCAGGCTTTGCGCCACGCTGACGCTGCGTGAGGCGTCCGGCACGTAGACCACCGGCCCGTCATAGTGCGGTGCGATCTTCACAGCCGTATGCACGCGGGAGGTGGTGGCGCCGCCGATCAGCAGCGGGATCTTGCGGATGCGGAAGTGCTCGTCCTTCTGCATCTCGCCGGCCACGTACTGCATCTCCTCCAGGCTCGGTGTGATCAACCCCGACAGGCCGACGATATCCGCGCCCTCGACCTTGGCCCGCGCCAGAATTTCGTGGCAGGGCACCATCACGCCCATGTTCACCACGTCAAAGTTGTTGCACTGCAGGACCACCGTGACAATGTTCTTGCCGATGTCATGCACATCGCCCTTGACCGTGGCAATGATGATCTTGCCCTTGGTGCGCACGTCGCGCCCGGCCGCCTCGTCCTGGCGCTTTTCTTCCTCGATGTAAGGGATCAGGTGCGCCACCGCCTGCTTCATCACGCGGGCGCTCTTGACCACCTGCGGCAGGAACATCTTGCCCTGGCCGAACAGGTCGCCAACCACGTTCATCCCGTCCATCAGCGGGCCTTCGATCACGTGCAGCGGCCGCCCGCCTTTGGCAAGGATCGCCTGATACGCTTCTTCGGTGTCAAGCGTGATGAAGTCGGTGATGCCATGCACCAGGGCATGCGCCAGACGCTGACCCACGCTCACCGGCTGTTCCGCCGTGCCGCGCCATTCCAGGCGCTTGCTGTCGTCGCGGGCCGCGCCCTTGGCCGATTCGGCAATCTCCACCAGCCGCTCACCAGCGTCGGGACGGCGGTTCAGCACCACGTCCTCCACCCGCTCGCGCAGCTCCGGGTCCAGGTCGTCGTACACGCCCACCATGCCGGCGTTGACGATGCCCATGTCCATGCCGGCGGCAATGGCGTGGTACAGGAACACGGTGTGGATGGCTTCGCGCACCGGGTCGTTGCCGCGGAACGAGAAGCTGACATTGCTGACGCCGCCCGAGACCTTGGCGCCGGGCAGGTTGGCCTTGATCCAGCGCGTGGCCTCAATGAAGTCCACCGCGTAGTTGTTGTGTTCCTCGATGCCGGTGGCGATGGCAAAGATATTCGGGTCGAAAATGATGTCTTCGGCCGGGAAACCCACCTCGTCCACCAGCAGCCGGTAGGCCCGCTGACAGATCTCGGTCTTGCGCTGGTAGGTGTCGGCCTGACCCTTTTCGTCAAAGGCCATCACCACAGCCGCAGCGCCATAGCGGCGCAGCAGCTTGGCCTGGTGCAGGAAGGCTGCCTCGCCCTCCTTCATGCTGATGGAGTTGACAATGCCCTTGCCCTGCACGCAGCGCAGGCCGGCCTCGATCACGCTCCATTTGGAGGAGTCGATCATGATCGGCACCCGGGAAATGTCGGGCTCGCTGGCGATCAGGTTCAAAAAACGCACCATGGCCGCCTGGCTGTCGAGCATGGCCTCATCCATGTTGACGTCGATGATCTGGGCCCCGTTCTCCACCTGCTGGCGGGCCACGGCCAGCGCCTGCTCGAATTCGCCGTTGAGGATCATCCGGGCGAAGGCCTTGGAGCCCGTGACATTGGTGCGCTCGCCGATGTTGACGAACAGGGATTTCTCATCGATGCGCACCGGCTCCAGGCCCGACAGCAGCATCGGCTGCACGGAGGTGTCTGCCATGGTTCAGGCCGCTTCGCGGTAGAAGGGGGACTGTTGCGAGGCCCTTGCTGCCAGCGGCATCACCGCCTGGCTGATGGCATGGATATGCTCCGGCGTAGTACCGCAGCAGCCGCCCAGAATGTTGACC
>JANMKM010000038.1:0-2002 GCA_031372035.1 Rhodoferax sp.
GTGGAGAACTGCGGCTCTGCGGGAGGACCACTCGGGGAATCGGCGTTTGCTGGCAAGAGGTGTCCGGTGTGGGGAGGGTGCCAAGGCTTGACAAGCACGGCCAAGCCTCATAATCTTAGTCTCCTAAGAATCTGTTGGCAAGCGGGGCATGGCCCCCGTGCCACGAAGGAGTGCGCGGTGCTGACGGCTGAAGAGAACGACTTGTTGTGCCGCGTGGTCGGCCAGGCGCCCATGGGCCAGCTGATGCGCCGCCACTGGACGCCTGTCTGCCTGCAGGAGGAAGTGCCCGAGCCCGATGGCACACCGGTGCGCGCGCGGCTGTTCGGTGAAGACCTGGTGGTGTTTCGCGACAGCAATGGTGCCGTGGGCGTGCTCGACGAATACTGCCCGCACCGGCGCGCCTCGCTGGTGCTGGGCCGCAACGAGAACTGCGGACTGCGCTGTCTCTACCACGGCTGGAAGATGGACGTGCACGGCAACGTGCTGGAGATGGTGTCCGAGCCTGCCGCCAGCGGCATGGTGAACAAGGTCAAGCATCTGGCCTATCCGACCCATGAGTGGGGCGGTTTCGTCTGGGCCTATATGGGCCCCTCCGAAACCCGGCCTCCGTTCGCAGCACCGCCCTGGGCGCCGACCGCCGATACGCGGGTCACGATTGCCAAGGTCGTCATCCCCTGCAACTGGGCGCAGATCCTGGAGGGAGCGATCGATTCCGCGCACAGTTCCAGCCTGCATTCGTCCGACATGGTTCCGGCGCGGGTGGAGGGTGCGCAAGCCACCGCCAGTACCTGGCTGCGCCCGTCCACCGACAAGGCGCCGCGCCTGCAGGTGGAACTGGGTGGCTACGGATTCCGCTACGCCGCCATCCGCCGTCCGATCACGAACGCGGCCGTCAACGACTATGTGCGCGCTACGGTATTCGTAGCGCCAGCCAGTGTGCTGATTCCGCCGAACAACCTGTACAACGTCGCTAACATCAACGTTCCCGTGGATGACACCCACACCGCCTTCTACTTCATGGCCTGGGGTCACCCGGACCTGACGCCCGACACACCGACCTGGCGCAAGTTTCTGGGTCAGCAACTCGGGGTCGACCTCGACTCCGCTTACCGCCCATTGCGTACACGCGACAACCAGTTCTGGCAGGATCGCGCGGCCATGAAAGCCGGCAACTTCACCGGCATCACCGGTTTCCCGAACCAGGATGTCGCCATGTGGGTCACCATGGGCGCTATTGCCGACCGTACGCATGAGCGCCTGGGCGCCAGCGATCTGGCCATCGTCGAATTCCGTCGCCAGATGCTGGATGCGGTGCGCGCTTTCCAGGCCGGCGCGCCCGCCATCGGTACCGGTGAAGCGCGCATTCCGTCAAGCGTGTGTTCCTTCCAGGCCATCATTCCCAAGAGCACCGACTGGAGGGCCCATCCGGTGCAGTATGTGTGGGACGAAGCGGCCCCGGCGCTGGAAGCGTCTTATTCGACCCCCGCGGGCTAAGGCAATGAATTGCGTATACGCTTGCGGCAAACAACAACCATCGGAGACACCCATGCAGCAACGTCGCAACCTCCTGCTCGCCGGCGCGGCACTGGCCATCGCCAACATGGTCCTGCCATCCGTGGTGCAAGCTCAGGCTGCTTACCCGAACCGGCCGATCAAGTTCATCGTGCCCTATGCAGCGGGTGGATTCCCGGACACCGTCGCGCGCGTTTATGCGCTGCACTTGACCGAGCGCCTCGGCCAGTCGGTGGTGATAGACAACCGCCCTGGCGCCAATGGTGTGGTTGCGGCCCAGGCGCTGTCGGCGTCCCCCAAGGATGGCTACACCTTCCTGGTGACGGACGGCTCGATGTTCTCCATCAACCCGGCCGTCTACAAGAACCTCGGCTACGACTACAAGCGTGATTTCGCCCCGGTGTACCTGGCCGCGCGCGCGTCCTTGTACCTGGCGCTCAATCCCAAGGTACCAGCCAACAACCTGCAGGAGTTCATTGCCCTGGCCAGG
>JANMKM010000055.1:0-8217 GCA_031372035.1 Rhodoferax sp.
GCCCAAGCCCAGCCAGGCGATCAACCGCAAGTACCGGGCGAGTCGGGCCAGGCTGCTGGCGGCAATGAGGGCCGCGAGCGCCGGCCCCGCGAAGGCCGTGGCCGTGGCCGCGGACCCCGTGGGGACCGTCCGGAACGCGGCGAACGCACCGAAGGCGGTGAGGGCCAGGAGCGTCAAGGCTTTGTGCCGACGCCCACGCCGGATCTGTTCAGCACTCCGATTCCGGCAGCAAATGCGCCCGCAGAGCTCATGAAACAAGCGCTGATAGCGCCTGTTTCGGTAGCAACCCAGATGCCGGCCGAAGCCTTGGCCGCACCTGCCGTGGAGCCCGAGGTGAGCGCACCCGTGGCACCAGCAATCGCCGAAAAGGCCATGCCCAAGGTTCAGGGCTTTGTGCTGCCCCTGGGCACTCTGGCCGAGATCGCCCAGAGTTCAGGATTGCAATGGGTGAATTCCGATGCCGAAAAGGTGGCCGCGGTACAAGCAGCCATTGCCGCCGAGCCCAAGCCGGCGCATATGCCGCGCGAGCGGCCGCCAGTGGTGCTGGCCGACGATGGCCCGCTGATCCTAGTGGAGACCCGGCGTGATCTGGCGGAACTCAAGCTGCCATTTGAGGATACGGCGCCGCAGCGCTGAGGTTGCGGCCGCTTGCGGGCGGCGCTTGCAGCAAAGCAAAAAGGGGCACTGGGTGCCCCTTTTCTGTTTGATGTGTGAGTCTTGTAGTCGGGCGCTCGGGGACAGCTTGATCAGTTTGGGACCGAGCAACGTCTTTCGCTGCGCTCAAGTACGTTGGTCCGTCCCACAAGGTCTCAGGCTTGTTGATCCGTCCCACAAAGCCTCAGCGGTATCAGAACAGGTCAACCCCTCCCACCTTCGCCGGGGCGCCAAAGAGGCCACGGCGCACCAGGTCGAGGTGGCTGCTGACCTTGTTGTGACCGGCCTTCTGGGCAAAGTCCAGGGCTTGTTCGGCCCGCTCCAGGGCCGTGCCCGGTGTGTCGTCGCCCATCACGTTGGTAAAGCCGGCGCTGACGGTGACGCGACCCACCTGGGGGAAGCTGTAACGCTCCATGTTGGCGCGAAAGCGCTCGAACGAGGCCAGCACCGGCGCTTCTTCCGGACAATGCATCAACACGGCGAAATGCTCGCCGCCAAAGCGGTACACCCGGTCATAGGTACGAAAGGTGTTGTTCATGATGCGCGCCACCAGCAACAACACCTCCTCGCCGATGGTCTGGCCATGCATATCGGTGATGACACTGAAGTTGTCCACCGTGGCCACGCCCAGCCAGTAGTTGGCCGGCACCCGGTGTCGGCGCTCCTGCTCCAGGCTCTGGGGCTTGCCAATAGCCTTGCTGTCACCCAGCACGCCATCGAGTTCCTCCAGCACCGCGCTGTAAAAGGCATCGTCGAGCGACTTTCGGTTCAGCAGTCCGGTGAGGGCGTCGCGGTCACTGTGCTCCAGCAACGCATACATGTTGCGGTACATGTGGCGCAGTTGCTCGATGGTGTGCAGTTCCTCTGGCGCCAGCGTGGCTTCAGAATGCACTTCCATCACGCCGGCATCGGCCTTGCGTGAATCCGAAAACAAGGGAAACATCGTGATGCGCGGACCATCCGGGCCGGCCCAGGCAATCTCCACCATCTCGCGCTGCTCCAGGCACTTGATCCGGTCCGGCGCGTCGTCGAGCCGCGGCAGTGCATGGAAGTCGAAGCGCATCGGATCGCTCACCCGGCCACCACCCTTGGCATCGAGCCGCGTCACCTCCAGCCAGCGCTTCTCGTTTTCCTCGCTGATCACCCGCGCCAGCACCACGCGCTGGATCGGCAGCAGGTCGATCATGGCCTTGGAAAGCGTCAGCTCCAGCAGATCCCGATCACGGTGGTCGGTGAGCTTGAGAATGTGGTCGATCAGGGAGGCCATCAAACCATGATAGCCCTGAAACCCGCGCCAGTCACCCCGGTCGGGCCCGCAGTGCGGCGTTGCGCCAGGCCTCGGTGGCCTGTTCTGGCTCACCACGCTGCTGCGCCAGCTCGGCCAGCAGGCGCCAGGCATTGCGTTGCAGGTCCAGGTCCTGCAGCCGTGCCAGCGACTGCTTGAGCAACTGCTGCGCCTTGCCCCAGAGCTGCAGATGCATGCAGGTCACGCCGGCCAGGTACTGCAGCAGCGGATCGCTGGGATGCGACATCTGCGCCGACTCGATCCGCGTCAGCCAGGCGGCGTCGGGCGCGCCCTGGGCCACGCCAAAACCACTCTCCAGGGCCCGCACCAGTTGCACCCGCTGGCTGTCGGTCATGGCGGGGCTGGGCCCCACCATCCGCTCCCACACTGGCAACAGCCAGCGCCGCGCGGTCTCAACCTCGCCGCCCAGGGCCGGCAGCCGCAGCGCAGCGGCCACGGCCACCTCCGGCACCACGCGCTCGGCCGGCTCCAGCTGGCTCCATACCTTTTGCAACTGGGCCGGGTCATGCACGCTGCCCACCAGCTCGATCGCCAGGCTGCGCAATACACCTTGGGCCGCACTCTCGGAAAATGCGCGGTGTTTGGCCAGCAAGCGGGCGGTCTCCAGCGCCTGCAGGGTCTGCCCGGCCATGCGCGCGGCCTTCAGCCGCAGCCGCAGAGCGAGCGTGCGCCGGGACGCACCATGGGGCAATTCGTCCAGCCAGCGCAATGCGCCCGTGGCGTCGCGGTCGGCTGCGGCCCAGTGTGCGGCGCGCAATTGCACACCCTCGCGCGTCTCCTGCGGCTCACCCTTGGCCGCGCTGCTGGCCAGGGCCAGACGCAGATGCTCCTCGCGCGCCGTGCGGTCCTGCAAGGCATGGGCGCTCTCACCGGCGAGCAGGTGCGCAATGGCGCGCAGCCGAGCCGCGTAATGCAGGCGCTCGTGGCCGCGCTCGAGCAGGCTCTCCTGCAAGGTCACCTGCTCCGCCGCCTTGCGGGCCCGGATGAAGCGACCCGCCACCAGGTGCGACACGGCGTCGAGCAGGGCCACATGCAGCAACCGCTCCTTGTGCTGCAGGCGCCAGCGCCGCGCCTGGTCCGGCATGGCAAACAGGGCCGCCAACGCCCGCAGTGCCACATGCAGCAACAGAAAACCGGCCGTCAGCAGCAGCAGCACCAGGTTCAGCGACAGGTCCACCCGGTACGGCGGCCAGAACACCGTGATCGTGCTCTGGTTGTTGCCGGCGAACAGCGCCACCGCCACGGCGATGCCAAACAGGGCCAGCAACCACAATGCGCCTCGCATATGCGTCGCCTAGCGTCCTGCTGCCGCCGTCGCCAAGGCCGCCAGGGTGTCGTCCACCCGCGGCAACTCCAGTGTGCGCATCTGCTGCCCGGCTTGCTGCAGCAATGCCGCGGCGCTCTGGGTCTTGCGCGAACTGGCATCGAAATACTTGGACAAAGCATTGCCGGCCGCCGCCAGATCAGCCCGCGACGCCTCCAGCTGCCGCGCCAGCAGGCCCAGGCGCGCATTGAGCAACTTGAGTTTGAAGTTCTCGCGGACAAAGAACGACTGCTCTGGCGACAGCAGCGCGGCCTCGGGCTGCTCCACGCGGCTGACCCGCACCAGGTTGCGGGCCTCATCGCCCAGCACCTGCAGTACCCGCTGCCACCAGACCGGCAGGGTCTCCGGCCCCTGGCGTTTGAGCGTGGCCATGCTGGTCGCCGGCAGCACGGCATTGGCCAGTGGCAACTCGTCCGCCAGTCGCACCAGTTCGTCCAGCTTGACCAGCAGCGCCGGCGTATCCGAAACAGTGCTGGTGCGCACCCGCCCCAGGTCCCGGGCGATGGCCCGCTGCAGCGGCGTCAAGCGCGGCTGTGCGGCCCGTGTCACGCGCTGCTCGGCACTGCGCAGCGCCGCCACCAATGGCTCCACGCTGCCGGTAAGCTGAGCTTGCTGTTGCGCCAGCCGAATCGCCGACTCGATGTCCACCACCAGATTCTCGTCCCGCGAGCGCGACAGGCTCTGCATCAGCTCTTCCAGCTGGCTGCGCTGCATCGCCACTTCGCTGACCCGCGCCTCCATCACCGCCTGGCGGGCCGAGGTCTCGCGGGCCAGTTCCACCGCCGCCCGAGCCACGGTCCTGGCCTCCACCGACTGCGCCGCACTGTCAGCGCTTTGCCGCGCCAGTTGTTCCTGAACGGCCGCCAGTCGCTGCCACAGTGCCACTCCCACCAGCAGGCCGGCCGCCCCCAGCACCAGTGCCAGCAGCAACCCGGCTGTGCCGGCGTTGCGCACGCCATGGGCCGTGGCACCTGGCACATCCGGCCGCGGCACCGGCGGCACTGCAGCAGCAGCGGCGGGCGGACCGGTCGGTGAAGCGTCGCTGTCGGGCGGATTCATGCCATCGATTCTATGGCCCCAAGCACGTCCGCCAGGGCGGGCCGGGTATCGCGCACGGTGCCAAAGCCCAGCTCGCGCGCGGCCTGCGCGATCCGGCTGTGGGTGGCCACGGCGCGTGCGTGCGACCAGTCCGTACCTGCCATGCTGGCACCGAGGCCGCGGATCGCCTGGGCGCTGCTGAACAACCAGACCGAATGGTCACTCGCTGCCACCGTGGCCATCTGCCGCTGCCGGTCGTCAAACATGGCTGGGGCTCGCCGATAGGCTTCGCAATGGTCCACCCGGACCCCGCTGAGCTGCAGCTGCTGCGTCAGCCAGTTCCGCCCGGCGCCATCGGCCGGTGTTGCGCCCGGGTCCACCTCCGGCGCGGTATCGACGCCGCGCACGATCAGGACCCGCTGTCCCGGCCGCAGGCTGCTGGACACGTGCTGCCACAGCGCCTGCGAATCAAACTGGCTGGCCGTTGGCGGCGGCGCGTCGATCAGGGTCGCCAGCACATGCTGCGCACGCAGCGCCCGCACAGTGCCGGGGCCGACCGCCCATGCTCTTGTCTTGATAGCTGCCCGTGCTGTAAATACGCTGCTTTCCACAGGTTTCACAGCAAAGAAGTGGCTCACGGCATGGCCGCTGACGAACATTACGGCGAGATACTCGCCCAGCTGCTGCCAGGCCCGGCGCAGCGGCAACCCGTCGGCCACGGGCGCGATCACCAGCAGTGGCAGTGCCAGCGCATCATGGCCGCGCTCGCGCAGGCCGGCCACCCACTGGTGGGCGTCGCCCTCAGGCCGGGTGACGATGACGCGCATGCAGCATGCCTGCTTCGACCCCTGCGCCACGGCAGACAGGCCGGCGCCTCATGACACCATGCGCCGTGCACCCAGGGCGCACAGCTGCTGCGCCACCGTGCTGCCCAGGGTCTGGGCCGCGGCAAAGTCGCCCACCTCGGCGCGCGCGCTGGCACGGATCACATCCGCGCCCCGCCCGGCCTCGGTCTCACCCCAGGCGGCGTCAATCGACAAGCTGCTGCCCGACCAGGTGGCATGCGCCGCCAGCGGCATGGAACAGCTGCCGCCCATGGCGCGGCTGACGGCACGCTCGGCCGTGACGGCCAGCCAGGTCGGCTGGTGTGCCAGCGCCGCCAGCGGCTGCAGCAGGTCGCCGCGGGCGCTGCGCACCTCCAGCCCCAGGGCACCCTGGCCGGCCGCCGGCAGCATCTCGGCCGGCGCGAATGCATGGGCGATGCGCTCGCTCAAGCCCAAGCGCTTGAGGCCGGCAGCCGCCAGCACGATGGCGTGAAACTCACCGGCGTCGAGCTTGCGCAGTCGGGTGTCCAGGTTGCCGCGCAAGGGCTCGATCCGGACGTCATCCCGGCCCCGGCGCGTGAACGCCTCGCGCAACAGCACCATCCGGCGCAGGCTGGAGGTACCCACCACGGCGCCGGCCGGCAATTGCTCGAACGGAAATTGCGACACCCAGGCATCGCGCGGGTCTTCACGCTCCATCACGCAGGCCAGACTGAAACCCTCGGGCATGTCCATGGGCACGTCCTTGAGCGAATGCACCGCCAGGTCGGCGTCACCCTGCTCCAGCGCGAGCTCCAGTTCCTTGACGAACAGGCCCTTGCCGCCCACCTTGGACAGGGATCGGTCCAGGATCTGGTCGCCCCGGGTGGTCATGCCCAGCAAGTCCACCTGGAACCCGCGTTCTTCGAGCAAAGCCTGTACATGCCGTGCCTGCCACAGGGCCAGCCGGCTTTCGCGGGTGGCGATGACAAGGCGGGGGGCTGCGGAGTGGGTCAAGATGGGTCTCGGAGTGCGAGAAAAATGTCGTCGGGATGCTAGCATGGGCCTTCAAGGAGGCGGCAACGCATGAACCCTACGCGCAGTGGCGAAGCTGTGGCCAGCGCCAAGCCCGGCAACAAGAGCCGGGCCAACGAACAGCCCCTGGTGGAGGACATCCGCCTGCTGGGCCGGATCCTTGGCGACGTGATCCGCGAACAGGACGGCGACGAGGCCTATGCGCTGATCGAGCAGATCCGCCGGCTTTCGGTGGCGTTTCGGCGCGATGCCGACACGCAGGCCGACCGGGCGCTCAAGAAGCTGCTCAAGACTCTCAGCGGCGAACAGGCCGTGAGCGTGATCCGCGCCTTCACCTACTTCAGCCACCTGGCGAACCTGGCGGAAGACCGGCACCATATCCGCCGTCGCACCATCCACGAGCGCGCCGGTGACACCCAGGAGGGCAGCATCGACGTTGCGCTGTCGCGCCTGCGCTGGGCCGGCATCGCCCCCGGCACCATTGCCCAGACCCTGGCCGGCAGCTATGTGTCGCCAGTGCTCACGGCCCACCCGACAGAAGTGCAGCGCAAGAGCATTCTGGACGCGGAGCGCGGCATTGCCCAATTACTGGTGTTGCGCGACGACATCCGCGCCCGCTCGGCCCCGCGCGAGGCCCGCAAGGACGCCATGGCACCGCGCGAGCTGGCCGAGAACGAGGCCCAGATCCGGGCCCGGGTGATGCAGCTGTGGCAAACCCGGCTGCTGCGCTTTACCAAGCTGACCGTGGCCGACGAGGTGGAGAATGCACTGAGCTACTACGAGAGCACCTTCCTGCGCGAGATTCCCAAGCTCTACGCGCAGCTGGAACTGCAACTCGGCGGCCACCCGGTGCACAGCTTTCTGCGCATGGGACAGTGGATCGGCGGCGACCGCGATGGCAACCCCAACGTCAGCGCCCAGACCCTGGAATACGCGCTCAAGCGCCAGGCCGAGGTGGCGCTGCGCCATTTCCTGACCGAGGTGCACTTCCTGGGCGCCGAGCTGTCGGTGTCGGCGATGCTGGTGGACTGCTCGGCCGAGATGCGGGCCCTGGCCGAGCGCTCGCCCGACACCAACGAGCACCGCCAGGACGAGCCCTACCGGCGCGCCTTGACCGGCATGTATTCCCGCCTGGCGGCCACACTCAAGAGCCTGACCGGTGGCGACGCCGCGCGCCATGCCGTGGCGGCCCAGAACCCCTACCTGGATGCCGAGACCTTTGCTGCCGACCTGCGCGTCATCGAGGCCTCGCTGCGGCACCACCATGGCGGCGCCATGGCGCGCCAGCGGTTGCACCCGCTGATCCGTGCGGTGGAGGTGTTCGGCTTTCACCTGGCCACGGTGGACCTGCGCCAAAGCTCGGACCAGCACGAGGCGGTGATCGCCGAGCTGCTGAAGGTGGCGCGGATCGAGCCCGACTACGCCGCGCTGGACGAGTCCGCGCGCCGCGCCCTGCTGCTGCAGCTGCTGGCCGATGCCCGGCCGCTGCGGGTGGTGGGCCACAGCTATGGCGAGCTGGCTGCCAAGGAGCTGGCGATCTTCGAGGCCGCGCTGCGTTGCCGCCGGGCCTATGGCGCGCAGGCGATCCGGCACTACATCATCAGCCACACCGAGACTGTGAGCGACCTGCTGGAGGTGCTGCTGCTGCCGAAGGAAATAGGCCTGATGCGCGGCGTGCTGCTGGACCCGCACAGCCGCCCGGTGCGCGGTGCCGCACCGCAAGACCCGCAAACCGCATCCGTGGCGGACCTGATCGTGGTGCCGCTGTTCGAGACCATCGAAGACCTGCGCAATGCCGCCACCATCATGCGCGAGTTCTATGCCCTGGGCGGCATTGCCGAGCTGGTGCAGCGCAGCGGTGCCGAGCAGGACATCATGCTGGGCTATTCCGACAGCAACAAGGACGGCGGCATCTTCACCAGCAACTGGGAGCTGTACCGGGCCGAGATCGCGCTGGTGGAACTGTTCGACCAGTTGCCCCTGCGCATCCGGCTGCGCATGTTCCACGGGCGCGGCGGCACGGTGGGCCGCGGCGGCGGCCCCAGCTACCAGGCCAT
>JANMKM010000061.1:0-6409 GCA_031372035.1 Rhodoferax sp.
AGCTGATCCGCACCACGCGCTCCGAGCGTTCCAGCCTGCGCGCCACCAGCAACCCGGCATCGAGGTAGCCGCGCACCATGCATTCCGGCAGGTAGCCGGCGCCCAGGCCACGCAGCTGGGCGTCGAGCTTGGCCTGCATGCTGGGCACGGTGAACACGTCCTGGCCGGCCAGCAGGCCCAGGCTCAGGCCGGCGCCACGCTGCACCGAATCGGCCACGGCCACGGCCCGGTGCCCGCGCAGCACGGCGTCACTCAAAGGCTCGGCGGCGCTGGCCAGCGGGTGGTGCGGCGCCACCACGAAGATGAAGCGCAGGCTGCCCAGGGCCTTGCCCTGCAGGCCGGCACTGTTGCCCGGCTCCAGCGCGACGCCGATCGCCAGATCCGCCTGGCCCGAACTGAGCGCCGCCAGCGTGCCCGACAGCGCCTCGTGCCGCAGCTTGATGCGGGTCGGTGGCTGCAGCGCGAAGAAGGCCTCGCACAGGTCCATCACGGTGGCGCGCGAGATCACGCTGTCCAGCGCCAGCGTGAACTGCGGCTCCCAGCCGGTGGCCACACGCTTGACCCGGTTTGCCACGGCGTCGATCTCGTCGAGCAGGCGCGCGCCCTCGCGCAACATCTCGGCGCCGGCCACGGTCAGCCGCGCCTGGCGCGAGCTGCGGTCGTACAGCAGCACGTCGAGCGCGTCCTCGATCCGGCGCACCCGGTAGGTCAGGGCGCTGGGCACCATGCCGAGCTTGCGCGCGGCTGCGGCAAAGCTGCCGGCGACGCCTATGGTCTGCAGCATGGCAAGCGCGTCGGGCGTCAGGACATCGCGGGCTGTTTGCATGAATAGCAATTTTTGATGCAAATAATTTGAATGATGCCATCAAAGGTGCTGGACTGTCGATGTGCCAGTCCGGCCTACAGTTCAGTGCATCAAAACAGTTCACGAAGGAGTGCAAGCATGTTGACCATCCGCAGGTCCCAGGAACGCGGCTATGCCGACCACGGCTGGCTCAAGTCCTTCCACAGCTTTTCCTTTGCCGGCTACTACGATCCGCAGCACATGGGCTTCGGCAACCTGCGCGTCATCAACGAGGACCGGATCGCACCGGGCACCGGCTTCGGTACCCACGGCCACCGCGACATGGAGATCATCAGCTACGTGCTCTCGGGCGAGCTGGCGCACAAGGACACCATGGGCAATGTCAAGGGCATCCCGCCCGGTGACGTGCAACGCATGAGCGCTGGCCGCGGTGTGCAGCACAGCGAGTTCAACCACGCGCCCGAGCAGACCACACACTTCCTGCAGATCTGGATCGAGCCCAATGTGCGCGGCATTGCGCCGGGCTACGAGCAGAAGACTTTCGAGGCGCCGACCAAACGCGGCACGCTCAAGCTGGTGGCATCCAACGACGGCGCCCAGGGTTCGCTGACGATCCATGCCGACGCCGCGCTCTATGCCGGCCTGTTTGACGGCGCCGAGAGCGCCACATTGACGCTGCCGGCAAAGCGCAAGGGCTACGTGCACCTGGTGCGTGGCGAACTCGAGGTCAACGGCCACAAGCTGACGGGCGGTGACGCCGTGATGCTGGATGGCGAGACCCAGCTGACGCTGACCCATGGCCACAATGCCGAAGTGCTGGTGTTTGACCTGGCGCCTTGATTTCCCGCCGGCCTGGCGCATGGCGCAGGGCCGGATTTGCCTCAAGCTATTCCTTTCAACTTCTTACTTCCGGAGCTTTTCATGAACCCATCCGTCCAGACCCAGAACCTGCTGTCCCTGATCGGACGCGCCCTCATTGCCTTGCTGTTCATACCCGCGGGCCTGAGCAAGATAGGCGCCTTTGCCGGTGTCACCGGCTACATCGCTTCCAAGGGCGTGCCACTGCCGCAGCTGGCAGCAGCCACGGCCATCGCGGTGGAGCTGGGCCTGGGGTTGCTGCTGCTGGTGGGTTTTCAGACCCGCTGGGCAGCGCTGGGCATCGCCCTGTTCACCTTCGTCATCACCTTCATCTTCCACAACTTCTGGGCTGTTGACGCAGCGCAGGTGCTGATGCAGCAGCAGGCCTTCTTCAAGAACATTGCGGTTGTTGGCGGCCTGCTGGCGATCGTGGCATGGGGCCCGGGCGGCTGGAGCATTGACGCCCGGCGTGCCTGAACGACGGCGCTGCATCCCCTTTTTTGGTTTTTCACCATTGCATCATCTGGAGTAAACCCATGGCCAAGGTTGTCGTCGTTTTTCATTCAGGGTATGGGCACACCCAGCGCATGGCGCAAGTGGTGGCCGAAGGCGCCGATGCCGAGTTGCTGGCGATTGACGCCGATGGCAACCTGCCGGCGGGAGGCTGGGAGACATTGGCCGCGGCCGATGCCATCATCTTCGGCTCGCCCACCTACATGGCCAACGTCAGCTGGCAATTCAAGAAGTTTGCCGACGCCTCCAGCAAGCCCTGGTTCAGCCAGGCCTGGAAGGACAAGCTGGCTGCCGGCTTCACCAACAGTGCCGGGCTCAACGGCGACAAGCAGCTGACGCTGCAATCGTTGTTTGCACTGTCGATGCAGCATTCCATGATCTGGGTCAGCCAGGGTCTGATGCCCTCCAACAGCAAGGCCAGCACGCGCGACGACATCAACAACCTGGTGTCGTACAGCGGTGCCATGGCCCAGTCGCCCTCGGACGGCGGTGCCGGTGACATGCAGCCGGGCGACCTGGAGACCGCGCGCCTGTTCGGCCAGCGGGTGGCCGAGGTGGCACAGAAGTACCGGGGCGTGGGCAAGGCCTGAGGCGCCACGCGGCCCGTTGGCAGCCCCGGGCCTGCCTATACTGAAGTTCCCGCGGACCGGTAGCAGGAGCTTGTGATGGCCATTGAATTGCGACGCGATCTGAGCCAGCCAATGGCGCAGCAACTGCAGATACGCAGCCATGCGCTGGTTGCCGACGGCAGTGTGGCCGAGGGTGGCAGCGACCTGGGCCCGGACCCGCATGACCTGTATGACGCAGCCCTGGGCGCCTGTAAGGCCCTGACCGTGCTCTGGTACGCCAGGCGCAAGGGCATGCCGGTGCAGGACGTGCACACCGTGGTCGAGCGCGACGCCAGCGCCGAGCGTGCCGGCAGCTACCGGCTGGCGGTGCGGTTGCTGGTCCAGGGGCCCTTAAGCGAGGCGCAGCTGCGCGAACTGGAGACCGTGGCCCACAAATGTCCGGTGCACAAGCTCATGACCCAGGTCACGACCGAGATCACGACGCACGTGGAGGCGATGGTATGAGTCTGGTTTTACTGAACGGCCATCCCAAAGATCTGGGCGGAGGCTTCATGGTGCGCCGGGTGTTGCCGGCGGTGCAGCGCCAGGGTGTGGGCCCGTTCCTGTTTTTTGACCATTTCGGCCCGGTGACGGTGGAGCCTGGCGCCGGCCATGATGTGCGGCCGCATCCGCATATTGGCCTGGCAACAGTGAGCTACCTGTTCGAGGGCGCGATCCAGCATCGCGACAGCCTGGGCTACAACCAGCGCATCGAGCCTGGCGCCATCAACTGGATGACCGCCGGCTGCGGCATTGTGCACTCCGAGCGGCAACCCGTCGACCTGCAGCAGACCGCCTATGTGAACCATGGCATCCAGCTCTGGGCGGCGCTGCCGCTGGAACTGGAAGAGGAGGCGCCGCGTTTCGAACACACGCCGGCGGCAGCCATGCCGCAGCTGGCATTGCCCGGCGCCAACGTGCGGGTGCTGGTGGGCAGTGCCCTTGGCGCCAGCTCACCCGTGCGGGCCATTGCCAACGCGGTCTACCTGGACATCAGTCTGGCAGCGGGCGCCACGCTGGCGTTGCCGGCGCTGGCGCAGGAGCTGGCGGTGTACCCGGTGGATGCCAACCTGCAAGTCGACGGCGACACGGTGGCCATGCACACGATGGCGGTGCTGGCTGCAGGGCTGGGCGCGCTGTTGCGTGCTGATTCGGCAGTCCGGCTGATGGTGCTGGGTGGCGACGCGCTCGAGGGCCGGCGCCACATGTGGTGGAACTTCGTCTCCAGCCGCAAGCAGCGCATTGTGCAGGCCGCGGCCGACTGGGAAGCGCAAGGCATGGGCCGGGTGCCCGGTGAGACCGAGTTCATCCCCCTGCCCGAGCACCGCTTCAACGCCGGCTGACTGCCGCCAGTTGGGGCCTGTTGTTGCCTTGTGCGCTACAGTTTTAGTAGTACTCTGTGCAATATCCATGAGCCTTGCAGGCTGATTGACACCCCAGCGACAGCTGCGTGTAAGTACGCTGTTGCAGATGTAAGGCTTTTGCTACACTGAATTTGCGGGCTTGCTGCATGGCGGTAACCAAGCAGGTAACCCGCGGCATTGACACTGGCACCATCGCCAACTGCTTGCTTCGGCTCGAAGGGTGCGAATGAATTTGGTTTTGCGTCGTCGCGCACATAGCTCACCGTTGCTAGACGGGATCGGCGTGCCCATGCAGTTGGCGTCGATCAGTGGATGGTGTCAGCGCCTCATACAGATTGCGATTTTGGCGTGTGGTTTGCTGATGGTAGGTTTGGATGCGCAGGCGCAGACAAACGCCAACTACATCGCCAGGTGTTCCGGCTGCCATTCTTCGCCGCCGACCAGTGGCGCGCTACGGCCAATACGACCACTCAACTCCGCTGGGTCAGTCGAGGGTGTGGCCAGCATCAATTCCTACCGCGCGGCGATGGGCATAAGCGCCAGCATTACGGCAGGGGAGGTGCTGGACATCGCGACCTATCTCGGTGGTTTGGTGCAGACCGATCCCAGCAGCGCTACGTCCAGCGCCAATTACGGCGGCGCAAGCGGTGCGATCACGCTGCAATACCTTTGGACCAATGCCGCAAGTGGCTATCTGGCGTTGGACAGCATCCAGACCATATCGTTGCCAACCAAAGGTTCTGTCACCTATTCGGTGACCACGGCTGGCCAGCCTACTGCCTCCTACACGCACAAGGCCACAGCTGCGGCCAGTGGGACTGATACATGGACCTACAAGGCTTGCTCGTCCACCAAGTCGCTTTGCACCAGTGTGCGCACTGGCACGATTGCGATCAACAGTCCTGGCACACCCGTGGTGACCAACACCGCGCCACCGGCCGGGCGTCCGGGGGTGGCATACGCCGGCTACCAGATCGCCGCTTCCGCGTTTCCCATCACGTACAGCGTTTCGGCCGGGAGCCTGCCCACGGGTCTGACGCTGACTGCGAGCACGGGCGCGATCAGTGGCACGCCCAGCGCGGCCGGAACATTCAACGCCACTCTGCGAGCCACCAATGCCGATGGCCTGAGCGGAAGCCAGGCTTTCGTTTTCAAGATCATCGACATCACCAGCGCCACCACTGTCAACGGCACGGTCGGGCAGGCCATCAGCAACTACCAGATCACCACCAATGGCACGCCGTCGGGCAACTACACGGCACCCGGGCTGCCGGCCAGCCTCAATCTTGGGACGGTCACTGGCGTGATCTCGGGCACCCCGGCAGCGGCCGGCAACACCAATGTGACTGTGAGCGTACCCACGTCCGAAGGTGTGACGGCGTCCAGACAGATCACCTTCAGCTTTGTCAATCCACCTACGCCCACGGTGACCAGTGCCGGCACGGCCACAGGCTCTGTGGGAGCAGCCTTCAGCTACACCATTACCGGCAACAACGGTGCCAACTCCTTTGGTGCCACCGGTCTGCCGACCTGGCTGACGCGTGTCGGCGCCGTCATCAGCGGTACACCCGATGACACGGTGCGTGCCGGCTCGCCCTACACCTTTACGGTGGCAGCGTCCAACGGACCTACCACCGGCACCAAGTCGGTCACGGTCAAGGTGGTGGGCATCACCAGTGCGGCCACGGTCAACGGCACGGTGGGGCAATCGATCACGCCTTACCAGATCGCAACCAACGGCACGCCGTCGGGCAACTACACGTCGCCCGGGCTGCCGGCCAGCCTCAATCTCGGGACTGTCACCGGCGTGATCTCGGGCACTCCTGCCGCGGCCGGCAACACCAACGTGACCGTGAGCGTGCCCACGGTGGAGGGCGCCACTGCGTCCAAACTGGTGACCTTCCAGTTCGTGAACCCGCCAACACCGGTGGTCAGTAGCGCAGCTTCGCAGGGTGCCTCGGTGGGGCAGCTGTTCAACTACCAGATCACAGGCAGCAACAGCCCCACCAGTTTCGGCGCCACGGGCTTGCCGGCCTGGTTGAGCATCAACGGCTCGGGCCTGATCAGCGGTACACCCAACGCCAGCGTGCTGGCTGGCTCACCCTACCAGTTCACCGTAGCAGCCTCCAACGGCCCGACCACGGGTACCAAGCAGGTGACGGTGGCGGTGGTGGGCATCACCAGTGCCACCACGGTCAATGGTGTCGTAGGCCAGGCCATCACCAATTACCAGATCACCACCAACGGCACGCCTTCGGGCA
>JANMKM010000067.1:0-3964 GCA_031372035.1 Rhodoferax sp.
CCGGCACCGGGCCATGGGCGACGTGGACGCGGTGCTGGCCTGGTTGCAGGTGGCGCAGGCGGAACTCGGGTTGGAGCGCTTGCAGACCGCCGCGCAGGAGCTGATGCAGTCCAGTGCCAGCTTGCCGCCACAGCTGGAGACGGCCGTGCACGACCTGCCGCAGCAGCCTGGCGTGTACCTGTTCTATGGCGAGGGCTCGATGCCCATGTACATCGGCAAGAGCGTGAACCTGCGAGCGCGCGTGATGTCGCACTTCCAGGCTGCGCCGCGGGTGGCGCGCGAGATGCGCATGGCCCAGGAGATCCGGCGCATCGAATGGCGCGAGACCGCTGGCGAACTCGGCGCATTGCTGCTCGAAGCCCGACTGGTCAAGCAGATGCAGCCGATCCAAAACCGCCAGCTGCGGCGCCAGGGCCAGCTCTGCGCCTGGCGCCTGGCCGCAGAGCCCGATGCCAGGCCGCTGCTGACCCTGGTGCGGGGCGACGCCTTCGAGCCCCAGACGCTGGACCAGCTGTACGGCGTCTACCGCTCACGGCGTCAGGCCACGGAGTCGCTGCGCCTGCTGGCCCAGGACAATGGCCTGTGCCCGCAGGCGTTGGGTTTGGAAACGGGTAGCGGGCGCTGCTTCGCCCAGCAGATCGGCCAGTGCCGCGGCCTGTGTACGGGTCAGGAGTCAGCGGCACGGCACCATCTGCGGCTGCAGCAGGCACTGGCCGGCCAACGCCTGCAAGCCTGGCCCTTCATCGGCGTGGTCGGCCTGCGCGAGTACAACGCCGCCAGCGGCCGCACCGACATCCATCTGTTTGCCCACTGGTGCCACCTGGCTACGGTACAGGACGAGGCCGATCTGCATGAGGCATTGGCCAGCCGCAGCACGCTGGCGTTCGATCTCGACACCTACCGGCTGCTGCTCAAGCGGCTGCTGGGACCGAAGGCGCCGGGGCCAGGGTTGCTGCGTTTCGATTGACGCCGCGCGCCACGGTACTGCCTTTGCCTGGGCGTTGCGTTGGCAGGAAATTCACCGCACTTGCAAGACAGGGCAGCCGTCGTCTGGTTTCCAACATCACGGGCACGCAAAACGAAGCCCGTCTGCATGCAAGATGCAGACGGGCTGGTTGTCAATGGCCGCGATCTCTGCAGCGACCTGGCCCGGCCCTGCAGACCCTCCTGGTGCGCGCCGCAGATCGGCTTCTTTTCCTTTTGCCGGTCAGTTGGGGTAGGGCTGGCTCGAGCTTGCCTGAATGCCAAGCACGCGGGTCGTGACCTGGATGGTTCCCGATGTTGCCGTTGCGAACTTGAACAGGGACGACTCGGAAGCCAGGGAGTTCAACCCGCTGGTCGTGAAGGTGCAGGAAGTCTCGTCGCTGCCCCCCACGTTCTGCTCGGCGCTCAAGATCTGGGTAAGACCGTTGCGCAGGTACAGGGCACAGGCGCCTATCTTTGAGCCGTAGGTGGCGGACTGGGTGTAGTTGAAGGTCACCCGACCATCGAGCAGCGTGTTGGCCAGCGCCGTGAGCGCCGAGAACGTCGAGGGCGTTACGCTGGTCAGCGTGGCGAACAGGCTGGCTTGATTGGCATGCGCGAAAGCCTTGGACAGCGGCACTGCGCTGATCTGGAACGGAAATGCGACCGATAGCGGTTGGCCGGCAGCTTTCACTGCCCATACATATACATGGCCCGGGGCGACCTTGCGCTCATCGATGCACGGGGTACGGGGGCCGGGCTGGGATGCAATGCCGGCCAGGTCCTGGCAGCTTTGCAGTGCCTCGGCGTTGCCATAGAACGCGCTGTCGGTGCCATCGCTATCGGCAACACGCATGGCGGTATTGCCTGGCCTTGGCATGACCAGCTGCAGCTTGCGTCCCGTAGTGATGTCGGCGGAATAGTCCCCGAAATCGGTCAGGCCCGGGCCCCGGACATCGACGCTGAAGGTCGTGCCGCCGAGTTGTTGGTTATCGAGGGTTTCCTTGTTGATGTGGAAAGCCCATTGCCGTGTGAATGACGCGACACCGGCGGTATCGATGCTTCGGTTGATGCGGGCGTCCATGTGCATGTCGAATTTCCCACTGCCGGCTGCCTTCCAGCCACCAACGCAATGGGTGCCTGCCGACTTGACCATCTTCCAGTCCTCCCCGGTGTCGGCGCCGGCAATCCGCAGTTGAACCCAGGCGCTGGACGGCACACCGTTGGCGTCGAAGGCGATCGCGGTCTTGCCTGCCGCCAGGCGGGCTCCAATGAAGTCCGCAACCCGTGTGGTGGAGGTGGAATTGGCATCAGTCAAGGTGCTGATTTCCTGCGGCGTCAGGGGGCTCATGTCATAGCGCGACAGCCCGGTCGCCTCAAACGTCAGGCCAGGGAAGGCGAAGTCGGCGGTGTTGGTCAGCGCGGCAACAGTGGCTGCCTTGTCCTCCCCCTTGCCGAGCAGGAACGTGTCGTCAATAAACGCCGACACTGCCTGGGACGAAGGCGCCTGGAAGCCGGTCTTGGGATACAAAGCGCTCAGGGACGCCAGGCAGGCACGGATTTCGGGCAGCACCGCCGCGGCCGCAGTGGCCTTGGTCAACTCGGGAGTGGTGAGCGAGGTCGGCACTGACGTCGCACCAGCGCCGGCGTTCTGCGGCAGCGTGACCGTTCCGAGGGATTTGTTGGTCGCGATCAGGGTGATGGTGGCCATGGCGCCTTGCGCATCTGCCGGGGTCATCAGGATCTGGTCCAGGATCTTGTCCATGCCGGTGCCGTTGGCCACCAGAGCACCCGTCAAGGGGTTGATGCCGGTCGGGTTGAGGGGCGCGATGATGGCAACGACGGCATCGGTGGCGCTGGTCAGCCTGGCTGGCGTGGTCGCCAGGGCGGCGAGGGAGGACACGCAGTTTGCCGGTACCACCTGATTGACCGGTGCGCACAGGCTGGTCAGCGCGCTGCCGCCCGGGCGGCCCAATGCGGTGGAGACGATCAGGTCGGTCAGCGGTGTGATGTTGACTGTTTGTCCTGCAGCCGTGGCGATCGAGTTGAGCGTTACCAGCCTGCCACCGGCGGTTCCGGTGATGCTCAAGATGAAGGGGGCCGTCATTCCGGCAACGTTAACGATGAAGCCGCCGCCAGCAGATGTCGTCGCCGCTGGCGAGACCTTGCCATTCACGTCGATAGCAAACACGCTGCCGGAAATCGGCGCGCCGACCGCGGCGGTACCTGAGAGGGTCGTCAAGGGAGCCGGGGTGCTCGGCACGGTGGCGCTATCCGACGATCCTCCGCCGCATCCGTAAAGGTTCAACAGGGCTGTGCCGGCGATCACCAGTGCAGTTCGCTTCAGTGTCAATTTCATGGAAAACATCCCGGGTTGTTGGAGCTGCTGGCGATTCGAATGCGCCGGCAAAATACGGGTTGGCCCCGCTCAAAGCATGTTATCGAGCCGATTGAATGGCGCTATCCCATGCATATGGGAGGCCCCAGGCCGGCCACTGCGCCAGGCTGTTGTTATGCTGGCGACGCATCGAAATCAACACAAGGAAAAAGTAAGTGTGGCGTGTACTGGTGGTTGAGGACGATCCGCAGACGAGAGGTTTTTTCGCGGACAGCGTGCAGCGCTGCACCGAACTTTGCCTGGCCGCGAGTATGGGAACAGTGGCCGAAGCGACGAGCTGGCTGGACGACGATGCGAACACCGTCGATGTGCTGCTGGTCGATCTGGGCCTTCCCGACGGTAGTGGCCTGGATGTGATCCGCCATGCGGTCCGGCTGCACCCGCTCTGCGAGCCACTGGTCATCTCGATGTTTGCCGATGACGACAATGTGCTGGCCAGCATCGAAGCGGGCGCCTTGGGCTATATCCACAAGGACTCGGGGCCGGAGAATATTTCCCAGACGATTCTCGACATGCGCGCCGGTGCCTCGCCGATTTCACCGATGATTGCCCGACGGGTACTGTCCAAGTACCGGTCGGATCAGCTCAATCGCACGGCAGACC
>JANMKM010000076.1:0-2266 GCA_031372035.1 Rhodoferax sp.
GGCCGTGTTTCATGGCCCGCGAAAGTTGGCAACCTACGACGCCTGCGGCCTACCAACGAAAGTCCAGGAGGTGCAACGGCTGACCGCGTGAGGGCCGTCACAGCAAATCGCGCGATGGCAGCCAAGCCGCGTCGGGCTACGCCCTTCACGCCTTGGCAGCCATCGCAAACCAATCAATGGAAAGCGGACAATCTACTTGCTACCAAACCGGACAGTTCTATTTACTGCTGACAGGCAAGGTGCAGTTTGTTTGCGCCGGAGTCGAGCCGGCGAGAGGCCCCGGCCGCAGCGCTTTCGATGGGTTCCACACGGCTGAATCAGCTGGTCAGGGAACATGTCGGCAAAATTGACAGCCACTGCTACTGGAATTGATAAATACCGTGGCAGACTCTGTCCAACATGCCACACACGGTTGTTTTCAAAGCTTATTTTGGTGCGCCCGCCAACTTGGCGCGCAATATGCTTTGAGTCAATCGTTGTTCGTGCAGCCACCAACTGGAGAAGCCATCATGAAGCGAATTCTGAAGACCGCCGTTCTCGCCGCCAGTTTGCTGGCCGGCTACGCCCAGGCCACCCTGGTGGCCACGCCCAGTGGGCCATTCCTGACCCTCGACGACGCCTTCACGGCAGAAATCGTGTCTACCAATTCGCAGGGTTCAGTGGGCATCGGTTTCATGCCGGATGGCCGTCTGTTGCGCAATGACGGGTTCGGCAATCTGTTCGTTCACTCCGCGGTGGCCGACACGACTGTCAATGGTGCTAACACCATCCGCAGTTCGACGGTTCTGGGAATGTCGGGCGACATTGCCTATGGCTATGGCATTGCGCTTGGCGATGATGGCTATGTCTATGCCCAGTCGTTCAACGGCCTGAAGAAGATCGACCCGGTCAGTGGCGCTTCGGTTGCGACGGCTGGCGCAGCTGGCACCTACGGCATCAAGAAGCAGCCAAGCGGCATGATGGTCTACAACAGCAGCGATGGCTGGGTGCACCAGTATGATCCCGTGACCAACACCGATGCCGCAATCTACAATTCCGGCTCCTTCAACGACGACATTTCGGTCGCACCGGATGGCTACATCTTCGTTGCGGTGCTCGGCGCCTGCCGCACCGATATTCTCAAACCCGACGGTACCTTTGTGCGTTCCAGCAGTACTGGCATCTGTGCCGATGGCATGGCCTATGGGCAGGGGAAGATCTACAAGAACAACACCGATGGCAGCCTGACCCGCCTGTCCTACGCTGGCGCCAACTACACCGGCGCCGAGACCGAGGAATTGGTGGCGGACTGGAGCGGCTATGGTGACCTGGCAGCCGTAGGCCCTGACAATGCCTTCTATATCAATGGCTACGGCTTCAACTATCCGAATGGCGCCTACGCTGATGCATGGACCGTGGTGCGCATCTCCCTGGTCGATGGTGGTGGCTTTGGCAACGAAGTGCCCGAGCCGGAGACCCTGGCCCTGGCTTTGACGGCACTGGCTGGCCTGGCCTGGACCCGCAGGCGTCGCGTCGCGGCCTGATACCCCGTCGCCCTTCGATTCGAGGTGCTTTGGCACCGCAGCAGCCCCGGTGGATTCCGTGCCCCGGGGCTTTTTGTCGGCTGCGTCAAACTGCCGCCACGCTGCTGCTGCCTGCACTCTGGCGTGAAGCCTGCCTGAGGCCATGCTGACCCACAGCTTGTGCACACCTTGTGCACTGCAGGCATACAGTTTGAACACCGGCTTGTCCTCCAGTGATCGGGGCAGCAGTCAATCCGCGGTTCATGGCAGGGTCAGCTCTTTCAGGCATCATCAGACCCCTTCACCCGCGGGTTTCCATATGCTCTACGCCATCCTGAAAACCATCCACCTGCTGTCGCTCATGGTCTGGATCGGCGGCATGGTGTTTGGCCACTTTTTTCTGCGCCCGGCAGTAGCGACCCTGGCGCCGCCCGAACGCTTGCGCCTGATGCATGGCGTGCTGGGCCGTTTCTTCAATGCGGTCTTGCTGGCGGCAGCACTGACCCTGGTTAGCGGCTCCTGGATGATCTGGCGTATTGCCGGCCAGGCGGCGCAGACCGGCGGCCGCTTCACCATGCCGCTGGAGTGGATGGTGATGGCATTGCTCGGGCTGGTGATGATGGCGATCTTTGCCCATATCCGCTTTGCGCTCTACGGTCGGCTGACGCGGGCCGTGGCGGCGCAGGCCTGGCCGGCAATACGCCAGATCATCCAGGAGCCGCTAACCAGGGTCAGTGCTGCCGCCAGCAAGACCGCATTGAAGA
>JANMKM010000451.1:0-11003 GCA_031372035.1 Rhodoferax sp.
CCACATGGCTGGTTTGTGCCGGTGACGCCGGGCACCAAGTTCGTGACACTGGGCGGCGCCATTGCCAATGACGTGCATGGCAAGAACCACCATGTGCGCGGCACCTTCGGCCGGCATGTACGCAGCCTGGCCTTGCTGCGCTCAGACCAGGCGCCAGCCCGGTGCTCCCCCTCTGAGAATACTGATCTCTTTGGCGCCACGGTGGGTGGGCTGGGCTTGACCGGTGTCATCGAATCAGCCGAGTTGCAGCTGATGCCGGTTGCCTCCAGCCAGATGGATGTCACCACGGTGCGCTTTGGCGCGCTGGACGAGTTCTTTGCCCTGTCCGGTGAGCTGGACCCAGCGCATGAGTACACCGTTGCCTGGGTGGACTGCCTGGCCAGCGGCAAGAGCGCCGGTCGCGGCGTGTTCATGGCGGCGGACCATGCGCCAGAAGGCACACTAAGCGTTGATACCCGCCCCAAGCTGTCGGTGCCGCTTACGCCACCAGTGTCGGCCATCAACAAGCTTTCGCTGCACCTGTTCAACCAGGCCTATTACCGGCTGCACCGGTCTGGCCGGCATCGCTCGCGCACCGGCTACGACCCGTTTTTCTACCCGCTGGACCGCATCCTCAACTGGAACCGCATTTATGGCCCGCGTGGTTTCCAGCAGTTTCAGTGCGTCATCCCGGAGAGCAACGCTGCGCCTGCCATGCGTGATTTGCTGGCGGCGATTGCCGACACCGGCGAGGGCTCGTTCCTGGCTGTGCTAAAGAAGTGCGGCTCGGCCGCATCGCCGGGCCTGCTCTCGTTTCCCATGCCAGGTACATCACTGGCGCTGGATTTTCCGGCCCATGCCGGCCTGGGCGCGGCTACCTTTCCGCGGCTGGACGCAATAGTGCGCGCTGCCGGTGGCCGCCTGTATCCGGCCAAGGACGCACACATGTCGGGGCCGGACTTTCGTGCCGCCTACCCACAATGGGAGCGGCTCGAAGCCGCGCGGGACCCGGCACTGAACTCAAGATTTTGGCAACGGGTAACACACGCATGAAGAAGATTCTGATCATTGGCGCCACATCGGCCATAGCAGCGGCCTGCGCACGTGTCTGGGCGCAAGACAAGGCCGAGTTCTTCCTGGTGGGCCGAAACACCGAGCGCCTGGCACAGACGGCGGATGACTTGCGGGCTCACGGCGCAAGCGCTGTGCATACCCACGCGCTGGACTTGAACCAGATGGAACAGCACGCGGCCATGCTGCAGGCGTGCTTTGACACACTGGGCAGCGTGGACATGGCCCTGGTAGCACATGGCACCCTGCCGGACCAGGCCGCCTGCCAGCAGGATGCGGCCCTGGCGCTGCGCGAGTTCTCCAGCAATGGCCTGAGCGTCATCAGCGTCCTGACGTTGCTGGCCAACCGCATGGAGGCACAGCGCAGCGGTGTCATCGGCGTGATCTCATCCGTGGCCGGCGACCGTGGCCGCTACTCCAATTACCTGTATGGCAGCGCCAAGGCGGCCGTCACCACCTTTTGCGAGGGCTTGCGCGCGCGCATGTTCCACGCGGGCGTGCACGTGCTGACCATCAAGCCCGGCTTTGTTGACACGCCCATGACCAAGGGCCTGCCGCTGCCTGGCCCGCTGGTGGCCACACCGGAGCGGGTGGCACGGGATATCACCCGCGCCATGGAGCGGCGCAAGAACGCCATCTACACGCCCGGATTTTGGTGGTTGATCATGCTGATCATCCGGTCGATTCCCGGGCCTATTTTCAAGAAACTCAAGCTGTGAAGATCGTACTTCCCGGAGGCGCAGGCCTCGTCGGCCAGAACCTGGTGGCCCACCTCAAGCGCAGGGGCATGACCAACCTGGTGGTGCTGGACAAGCACCGCGCCAACCTGGAGATCTGCCGCGGGCTGCATCCGGACATCGTGGTGGAGTACGCAGACTTGGCAGAGCCTGGTGAATGGGCCAAGCACTTTGAAGGCGCGGAAGTGGTGGTGATGTTGCAGGCCCAGATTGGCGACCCGAAGCCGGAGCCCTTTGTGCGCAACAACATCACATCAACCCAGCAGATCCTGGCCGCCATTCAGCAACACCAGGTGCCCTACACCGTGCATATCAGCTCGTCGGTAGTGAAGTCTGTGGCAGATGACCACTACACGCGAACCAAGCGCGAGCAGGAAGAGATTGTGCTGGCCAGCGGCATCCGTTGCGTGGTGCTGCGCCCTACGCTGATGTTCGGCTGGTTCGACCGCAAGCACCTGGGCTGGCTCTCGCGCTTCATGCAAAAGGTGCCGGTGTTCCCCATCCCGGGGAACGGCCGCTACATGCGCCAGCCCCTGTATGCGGGGGACTTTTGCAGCATCATCGTGAGCTGCATTGAGTCGCGCACCGCGGGCAAGGTGTACAACATCTCGGGGCTGGAGAAGGTGGACTACATCGACATCATCCGTGAGATCAAGCGCGCCACGGGCGCTGGTGCATGGATCGTCAAGATTCCGTACACGTTGTTTTATGCTCTGCTCAAGGTGTGGGGCACCTTTGACAGCAACCCGCCCTTCACGCCCGACCAACTCAAGGCTCTGGTGGCCCATGACGAATTCGAGGTGATCGACTGGCCTGGCATCTTCAAGGTGCAGCCCACACCGTTCGCCAAGGCCATCGACCAGTCATTCAACGACCCGGTCTACGGCAAGATCGTGCTGGATTTCTGAGCCAGAGACACCCCATGGAAAAGCAACGCATTGCAGTTCTGGGCGCTGGCCCGATGGGCCTGGCCGTGGCCTACCAGCTGGTGCTGGACGGACACAAGCCGGTGATCTTCGAGGCCGGGGACCGCGTGGGCGGCATGACCGCGTCCTTTGATTTCAATGGTCTGGCGATCGAGCGGTACTACCACTTTCACTGCATTTCAGACCACGCCTTCCTGAAGGTGCTGGACGAGCTGGGCCTGGCCGACAAGATGCGCTGGGTGGAAACCAAGATGGGCTACTACTGGCGCGGCAAGGTGCTGCCCTGGGGCAACCCGGTGGCGCTGCTGACCTTTCCAGGCCTAAGCCTGGTGGCCAAGTTTCGCTACGGCCTGCATGCCTTCCTGGCTACCAAGCGCAAGAACTGGAAGCCACTCGACCATCTTGAGGCCACCGGCTGGATCAAGCGCTGGATTGGTGACGAAGCCTACAACGTGCTGTGGCGCAGGCTGTTCGAATACAAGTTCTACGACTACACGCATGGGCTGTCTGCCGCCTGGATCTGGAGCCGGATCCGGCGCATTGGCACTTCTCGCTACAACCTGTTCCGTGAAAAGTTGGGGCACCTGGAAGGCGGCTCCGACACGCTGCTGCATGCGCTGAAGGCGCGCATTGAGGCGGGTGGTGGCGAGTTCCGCCTGAAAAGCGCGGTGTCGAAAGTGCGGATCGAACAGGGCAGCGTGCGCGGCGTCGAGCTTGGCGAGACCTTCGAGGCCTTTGACAAGGTGGTGAGCACGGTTCCCCTGCCCTATGTGCCGCGCCTGATGCCGGACCTGCCGGAGGGCATTCTGGCCCAGTTCAGGGCCATCAAGAACATTGCGGTGGTGTGCGTCATCGTGAAGCTGCGCAAACGCGTGACGGAAAACTTCTGGCTGAACGTCAATGATGAAGCCATGGACATCCCCGGCCTGGTGGAGTACAGCAACCTGCGGCCGCTGGACCAGCATGTGGTGTATGTGCCTTTCTACATGCCTGGTGAGCACCCGAAGTTCCAGGAGCCGGACCAGGCTTTCCTGGACCGGGTGCAGCGCTACCTGATGACGATCAACCCGGCGCTCACTGCGGATGACTTCATTGGCCTGCGGGCCAGCCGCTACCGCTTTGCCCAGCCCATCTGCCCGCCTGGCTACCTGGACAATCTGCCGCCGGTGGCGCTGCCTGTGAAGGGCCTATGGGTTGCAGACACTTCCTACTACTACCCGGAGGACCGTGGCATTTCAGAGAGCATCGGGTTCGGCCGCATGATGGCGATACAGGCGGCGGCGTGATCCGCGACTTTGCCTCAAAGCAGTTCCTGGTCTTCCTGCTCACGGGTGGAACAGCGGCAGCGGCCAACTTCGGTTCGCGCATTCTCTACAACCGGTGGCTGGATTACTCGGGCGCAATCATTCTGGCCTACTTGACGGGCATGGTCACGGCGTTTGTGCTGGCGCGGATGTTCGTGTTCCGCCAGAGCACGCAATCGGTGTCGCGCTCGGCGCTGATCTTCTGCCTGGTCAATGTTGTGGCGGTGGCCCAAACCTGGGCCATCAGCATGGGGCTTGCCTACTATGTGCTGCCGGCCGCCGGCGTGACGGCCTTTGTTCCAGAGATTGCCCATGCGGTGGGGGTGGTGGTGCCCGTGTTCACCAGCTATGTCGGGCACAAGCGGTTTTCGTTCCGCTGATGGGGCTGCCGTGAAGGTGCGTTGGGCGGCAGCGAGCCTGCTGGTGGTCACCGCGATCTACCTCGCTGCACTGGTGTGGGTGGACGCAAAACGCAATGTGTTTGCCGAATTGCCGGCGCTGGTATCCACCTTGCCGCCGCTATTTGCATCTGCTGCCATATGCTGGCTGCTGCGATTTGTGCGTTGGCACTGGTTGCTCCAGCGTGCGGGGCACAACGTGCCCGTGGGCCGTGGCCTGCTGGCCTATGTTGCCGGATTTGCCTTCACGGCCACGCCCGGCAAGGTGGGCGAGCTGATACGCATACGTTACCTGGCAGCGATGGGTGTGCCGCCACACAGCGTGGTCGCCGCATTTGTGTACGAGCGGGTGCTGGACTTGTTGATTGTGCTGATGGTGGCTTCACTGGCGGCGGCGCCGTTTGGACTGTTGCCACTGGTTGCGTCGTTCGTGGCCGCTGTGGTTGTGGCCGTTGTCGTTCTGGCGCGCAACCCGCAATGGCTGCAGGGGCTGGCTTTGCAATGTGCCTCCAGAGGCTTTGATCGCCTCGCCGCAGTGGCCAGTACCTTAGGAGCCGGGTTTGCGGGAGCGGGCGTCTGGATGAACCTGCGCGACCTGGTGCTCTCCATCACCCTGGGGGCACTTGCCTGGACCGTTCCCTCGTTGGCATTCGCCTGGTGGCTCGGTCGCCTGGGTATTGGGGTAGAGCTTGCAACCGCGGTTGCCATACTGCCGCTGGCGCAACTGGCCGGCGCGGCATCCATGCTGCCTGGAGGCATCGGCTCCACGGAAGCGGCCATCGTGTCCATGCTGGTTGCCAGCCATGCGCCCTTGGCGCTGGCAACCTTGGCGGCCATCGGCATCCGAATCGCCACGCTTTGGGGGGCGATTGCCTGGGGCCTGGCTGCGCTGCTGTGGCTGGAGTATGGTGGTGGCCTGCGCGCTGAGGCGCGTCATCAGGGCACCTTGGGCAACGACTGAGCGTTGCGCATCCACACCTGGTAGGCACCAAACGTGGCACCCGGCTGGTAGTTCTGCCGGATGTAGTTGTCGAGCACGGCAATGCCGTTGGGGCGGCTGCTCAGGTTATTTTCGGTGGACTTCAGGTCCCACAGTACCAGCAGCCGCACCTTCGCTTGCTCCAGGGCTGCGGCAATATGCTCTTGCGCCTGCCGGGTGTTGGCCAGGCCAGGGTCCATCTCGTAGAACCGGGTTGGGCCGTCCCGGCCGGTGAGGAAATAGATCATCGAATCGTTCAGCAAAAGCACCTGGTGGTCCAGGACACCCGAGTAGATCAACTCGTCGGCCAGCGTCTGATTCTGCACATGGGCAATCAGGGCGTTGTATTGCGGCTCATGCACGGGGTTGCTGAGGTACAAGGCATGTGGACTTTGGGTGGCAACAGTCTCCCGGCTGTTCACCATGTTGTAGGCAGAGTTCCCGGCCCCGGCAGCAAGTACTGCGACGGAAACAGCGAGAACGCCCAAGGCCAGTCGCCGCAGGAGAGCACTGCCGCGCGATGTGCCAACATGCCACCAATAGGCCAGCAGTGGCGTTGCGGCGGCTGCAGTGAACACCGCACGCGAAGCTTCCGGCCTGACACGCAGCTGGTTCAACATGCCCAGCAGCACCAGTGCCAGGAACAGCGCCATCACCAGGGTGGCTCGCTCGTCCGGTTCAGGCGTCGTTGATCGCCCGCGCAGGCTGATCAGGGCACGCAGCAACGTAGCCGCGACGGCGAGCAGGGTTGCGCCAAGCGCCACCAGCGGTATCGTCAGCAGCAACGCGTGGCCCGGCTGTCCCCGTTCCCATGCACCCAATACACCCCATAGCTGCGGCCGGACAAAGTCAAGCCCGCGGTAGGCCTTGAAGTCCCTCAGCGTGTGGACAAGGACGTCCTGCACGAAGTAGTCGAAGCCCGCAACCAGTATCCAGGGCACAAGGACAAAGGCCATGATGGCCACGGCAGGGGCAAACGCCCGCGCTGCAACAGAGGCAATCAGTCTGGGTGTCCGCTGTCTTGAGGCTATCGCCCAGAACAGCAAGGTACCTGCCAGCGCGACCAGTCCAAACACGCCCTGCTCCCAGCGAAAGAGCCCGGCACAACCAATGAGTGTTGACGCCAGGCCCAGGGCACGTACGTCGCCAACGGCGGCAAACCGGTGCAGGGGAATGGCGGCAGCAAGCAACAGCGCCGCCGTCGGCGCCATGGGATAGCCCGGGGACGGCAGGCGATAGAGCATGAGCAGAAAGCTGCCCACCAGGGCCAGTACCGCAACCGTGCGGGACCGCCCACCGAGCTTGACGCCAACCACATAGATGGCCAGTCCCAACAGCGCGATGGTCAGCACGCTCCACAGCCTGACCACGATCAGTTGCTCGCCAAAGACTGCAAACAGACTGGCCAACAGATAGAACTGTGCCGGGCCGTACAGCGTCAGGAAATCTCGGATGAGCAGTTTGCCATGCAGCACCAGGGCAGCACCCTTGGCAATGAATCCCTCATCAAAGACGTTCCAGGTGTAGAACAGCGTCAACCAGCCGAAGGCACAGGTGCCCGCGGCCAGCACCAGCCACATCCAGATGTTGCCGAGTGAAGAACGGGGGTCTGCAAAGGTACGAATCAGACTTTCTCCAGGAAGAACTGGGCGCGACCAGCATTGCCGAACGTCCCATCTTGACTCATGTGCATCGTGCAGCGTTTCCAGCGACAAACAACTTATATGTCCAAGAAGTGGGGGCCAGTTGCAGAGCACTGTCTGGCGCTCTGCACGATTCTGGAAAACTGAAGCAACACTCTTGCCGTGGCGAGAGGATAGGCGACAGCCCTGCGCCAATTCTGGGTGACAAGTACCTGCAGAACAGGCTGAGCCAGGCCATTGACAAGCAGGCGAATCAGCTTGCCAACAACACGCCCTGTTGGCAATTTGGCATCCAGCAACAGTTCTGAGCGGGCTCGCTCAGACAGAGCCCACAGTTCGCGCCAGATCGTAGGCTTGGGTCGGGCAGCCTTGGCCCGCAAATGCACGATGCGGCTGGCCGGCAACAGTGCGAACTTGTGACCGAGATGCGCAAAACGCGCGATCAAGTCGTCATCTTCGCCATACATGAAAAAGAGTGGATCAAAGCCGCCGACCGCGCGAAACACCGATGCCCGCACCATCCAGGCGGCGGCATTGATGCCGACGATGTCGTAGTGCGCCTTGACCTGTCCAACGCAAGCGTCGGACAGGTAGTTCGACGCATAGCGCTGCAAGTAGCCTCGCTGCGTGTTCGGATCGACACGGTGGAGGTCCGGGCTGCAGTGCAACGGGCTGACGATGCCATAGTCCCGATTCTGATCCAGAAATGCCGTCAGTTCCGCGACGGCATGCGGCGTCACATAGGCGTCCTGATTGAGCAGAAATACATACGCGGCGTCGGCGCCGATGGCATGGCTGATGCCGATGTTGTTGCCGATGCCAAAGCCTGTGTTTTCATTTTGAGCCAACAACACCACTTCCGGATAGTGTTGCCGTACGATGTCTACCGTGTCATCGGACGATGCGTTGTCCACGACCACGGTCGTCAGCGCAGCACTGCTCTGGCGCAAGGAGTCCAATGCCCCGCGAATCCACGTCGAGCCATTGAATGTGACGATGATGACAAAGGTGCTCACGGCATGGATCCTGGTTCTGGCGTGGTCTAGGTGGTTGTGGTCTTGCGTGGCAGCAGCAACCCAAGCCAAGGGACAACCGCAACGGCATGGTCACGGGCACGTTGCACTATCCGGTCCTGGCTCAAGGGATGACCCAGCCAAAACAAGGCAAATACCCAGCATATAGCGCAGGCCAGGGCCTGGAGGATCGTGCTCACCACGCCTGACGGTCCGCCCTTTGTCAGGATCACTACGCAGGCAACCGGGATCACCATGCACGCAAGCGTCAGCCACAGGCTGGCTGCAAGGCCACTGCGCATCCCCTTGTGATCTGTGGGCAGCAGTCGATTCTTGACCCAGAAAAAGTAGGGCGTACTCAACAGATTGACCAGCAAAGCCGCCCAGGCGATAGCCTCCAGGGACTGGAACCAAATCGCTGCGGTCACCAGGATGGCGGCACGGATGGGCTGGGCGATCATGTCGGTGGTGGTGGCCACATCGTTGCGACCCATGGCAGTGGCCAGTGGCAGCGCCAAGTTGCATGTGGCCGACAATGCTCCAACCAGGCAAAAAATCGGCACCAACGGCGCGGCAGCATCCCATTGGGTGCCAAACATGATGCGCAGGATGTCCAGGGCGTGCAGCGACACAAAGGCATAGAAGGGCCAGGCAATGGCTGTCACCGCGGCCACGCTGGCAACGTATACCGGTTCCAGGTGCTGATTCTCCCGGTGCGCCTGGGCAAAGGCTGGCAAGGCCACCGCCTTGATGGCACCCATGACCTGCTGGTTGAACAGGCTGACAAGGCCATTGGCACGGTTGATGATAGCCGCGGGCGCAAATCCCAGCACCCGCCCCACGACCAGATCATTGATGTCCATGGCCACTGTGGTGACCACGGCCACTCCGGCACTTTGCCCGCCAAAAATCAGCACCTTGCGCCATTCCACCAAAGACGGCAGAAACAGACCACGTTCATTGCGCGCCAGCCATGCGCCCAATCCCGTAACAACATTGCCGGCAATCGCTCCCCAGGCCAGGCTCTGCGGGCCGAATTTGGCAAATGCGAGGCCCAGCGTGACGGCAGCGCCGACGACGGCTGCAGCCACGTTGACATTCATCAGCCGACCGAACTGCATGTTCCGGCGCAGCAGGGCCAGCGAAATGGTGCAAAACGGCATGACCAGGAAGTTGATTGCAACCAGCCGCACGATCAAGGTCATGCGCTCGTCGCGGTAGAACTCGCCTGCCAGTGGCGAGCCCAGCACAAACACCAGGAACAGGGTGCCGCCAATCAGGAACGAGATGCCGAATGCAGTCCGGATATGGGCCTGGGTCAACTGCTTTTCCTGGATCAGGAAGTTACCAATGCCAAAGTCGCGGACCACCTGTCCAATGGCGATGAGCGCCGTGGCCACCGAATAGATGCCGATTTCCTCGGGTGTCAGCAGCCGTGCTATCAGTACATAGGAAACCAGCATCACCGCGATCAGGGCGAAGCGCTCGAAAAACGAGAACCCCAGGGCGCGGTAGACGCTGGCCATCAGAGAGACCAGCGCGAACGCAGACGGCAAAGGACCGCAGCGGCCAAGTCTGGATCAATACACATTCTTCTTCTTCTGGGAATAGTTCTGAACCCACTGCGCATGCCGTGTTGGTCGCAGCCTCTGGTGCCAGTATGCAGCCACCTTGCCAAAGCCACGCCAGGCCCTCAGCTGGCGGCTGAAGGCCTCCGGGGGCTGTGCCAACGGGCCCCTGAAGGCCACGAACAGCAGATCCTCCAGCAACTGACGGTACACCCAGCGGGGAACCGGCGGTGGACTGCCGGACGTGCTGTCCTGTTCATTGTCGCGTGCAATCCCGGCCTTAAAGGCCCAGCGGCGAAAGTAGCGCTTGGTCAGGCAGGCCGGGTCTACGGGCGCATAGACCAGCAGGCTGGGCTCATAGGCAACGCGTGCCTGCAGGCGATGGCTGCGCATGCCGAATTCATAGTCCATGTGTCGAAAGTGCGCCTCGGAAAAGCCGCCGATGCGCTCGATCAGGCTGCGCCGCGCAACCAGATTGGCGCCGGCAGGTGCGTAGTCGGCGGGTGCCGGCAGGAGTCTGGCATCCCCCAGATCAACGGCCCCCAGAACTGCCGACATGTTGGGGTGGTACCAGGCAGGTTGCCCGGCAGCGGGCCAGCGGATGAGCGTCCTGCCGCCCACCAGGTCAGCAGCGTCATCAGAGAACACGTGGAGGATCTGCTGCACCCAATCGGCCGGGAACAGGATGTCGTCATCACTGAAAGCCAGAATGTCGTGGCTGGCGGCAGCAATGCCGCGGTTCAACGCAAACTGCTTACCTTGCCGCGGCTCGAAGACGTAACGCAGGTCGCTTGCACTCCAGGCCGGGATCATGCCTTCAACCATGGACCGGGTGTCGTCCGTGGAGTTGTTGTCGACCACCACCACTTCCATCCGGGAGCCGGCCGGGACCTGCAATGCGGCCAGGGATTCCAGCGTGGCACGAAGCGTTTGCGCGCGGTTCCAGGTGCAGATGATGATCGAGACGCCAGCGCTGGGGTTCATTGCTGAAACTGGAGCGACGCAGCCCGCCGATAGACATCAATGTGCCGCTGGTAATTTCGAGCCCGTTGATTGACGACAAGAATCAAATGCAGCCACTCGCAAATGTGCCTTCTCATGCCACGGATCTGCTCTGCACAGAGACAGCGCGCGACCCGATCAACGCTCAACTTCATCGAAATCCCTTTTGGGTTTTGTGCGCCGTAGTGTATTGCCTTGGCGCATGGCCAATTGCCGGTAGTAGACTTTCTCCAACCAACGGAAGATGCTATGGATGCCTCCCTGCCTGCGGGCAAGGAAATTGGAGCGCTGAGATGAACAGCCGTCTATCAGGAAGAAGAGTCCCGCGCGTGCGGGGTGGATCCTCTGATGGATACGGCATCAAAGTGCCCAAAGCGTGATAG
>JANMKM010000181.1:0-4950 GCA_031372035.1 Rhodoferax sp.
GGTCTGAGCTGCAGCGACGTGCGGCTGGCCACTCCGGATGGGCACTTGTTGCATGCCGGTGTCTACCAGAACAGCGGCGCCTGGAAGCAGCCGCTGCAGCAGATCCCGCCCTTTGCCACGGCCATGCGCGATTGGGTGGTACCACCGATGTCGGCCTGCTTGCTCCGGCGCAATGCACTGCTGGATCGCTTCTTCGAGCTTGCGGCGGAGCTGCCGGCCGAGCTGGCGGACGCAGGGTACTGGCTGCTGGTGCAATTTCAGCACCATACCAGCGGTGTGTTGCGGCTGCGCGAAACCCTGACCACCTGCACCGTCACCGACGGCGCGGCCGCCAGCTATGGCTATCTGGCTGCACCCGCTGGGCTGGATGGTGCGTTGCGCACACCTTCGCTGGCCGCGGCCCTGGCCTGGTTTGCCGACTTCCACGCGCGGGAGCAGGTGTTGCTGCGGCGCTGGCTGTCACCGGCCTGGCACCAGCGCTTTGGCGTGTGGTTGCGCGAGCAGCAGGCGCGGGCGTGACACTGCTGCGCTAGCATCGTGTTCATGACCGACGCCGCCAGTGCCATTCCCGAAGGTTTCAAGCCCGCCCACATCGGCGGCCCCTTCATCGTTCACAACGGTCCGCTGTATGCCCGTATGCAGGGAGAGCGCCTGCAGCTGGGCTTTCGGGTGCTGGAGCAGCATTCGAATCCATTGGGCATGTGCCATGGCAGCATGCTGGCCAGCTTTGCCGACATGCTGCTGCCCATGGCCTCGCTGTACCAGGGAGCGGCCGAGCGGCGTTTTCTGCCGACCATCAGCCTGCAGCTGGACTACCTGGCGCCAGCACCGCTGGGGGCGTGGGTGCAGGGCGAGGCCGATGTGCTGCGCCGCAGCCGCAACATGGTGTTCGTGCAGGGTCTGGTTCAGGCCGACGGAGAACTGGCGCTGCGGATCAGCGGCATCTTCAAACAGGGGCCACTGTTCGACCCTGACCGACAGGGCGATCCGCTGCAGATCCGGAGCTGATACGCGGTTCCCTGGCGCTATTCAATCAGTAGCGCTCCGTGCTTTATCCATGGGCTCTGCAGCCCAATTTCCCTCTCAATTTCGGGGTGAAAATAGATTCAGGGAAGCTCAGACGGCGGGTTCCAGCAGCCCGGCCGCACGCTGCACTTCGATCCGGATCTCCTCCGTCAGCCGGGCCTTGAGCTGTGAGAACAGGGGTGTGGTCTTGACGTCGTAGCGGCGTGGGTGGGCTATGTCCACTGCCAGGTCGCATTTGATGCGCCCGGGTCGGGCACTCATCACCACCACCCGGCTGCCCATGAAGATGGCCTCGTCGATGTCGTGGGTGACGAACAGCACGGTCTTGTGCTCGCCTTCCCAGATGCCGGCCAGCAGCTCCTGCATCAACTCCCGGGTCTGGTGGTCCAGCGCGCCGAAGGGCTCGTCCATCAGCAGGATGCGCGGGTTGTTGGCCAGGGCACGGGCCAGCGCCGTGCGCTGCTGCATGCCGCCGGAGAGCTGCTTGGGGAAATGCTGTTCGAAGCCGCGCAGGCCGACCTTGGCAATGAACTGCCGTGCCCGTTCCTGTTGCACAGACAGGGGTAGTCCTTGCTCGCGCAAACCGAAGCAGACGTTTTGCAGCACGGTGAGCCAGGGAAACAGGGTATAGCTCTGGAACACCATGCCCCGGTCGGCACCGGGTCCGGTCACAGCCCGGCCATCGAGCAGGATGCGGCCAGTGGTGGGCGTGTCCAGCCCCGCCACCATCCGCAGCAGGGTGCTCTTGCCGCAGCCCGAGGGTCCCAGGATGGTGATGAAGTCGTTCTCCTGCACCTGCAGGTCGGTGGCCTGCAGCGCCACCGTGCCACCGGATTTGCCGGGGAAGGTCTTGGAGACGCCCGTGATTTGCAGAATGTCCGTCACAGGCTGGCCCAGGGAAAGATCTTGCGATTGAGTGCCTTGAATGCGAAGTCGGTCACCAGGCCAATGGCGCCAATGACGATGATGCCGAAGATGATCTGGTCCGTAGCCAGCAAGGCCTGGCTGTCGGTGATCATGTGGCCGATGCCGCTGGAGGCGCCAATGAGTTCGGCCACGATCACATAGGTCCAGGCCCAGCCCAGCACCATGCGCAGCGTCTCGGCGATCTCCGGTGCGCTGCTCGGCAGCAGCACCCGCGTGACGATGCCGCGGTCGCCGGCACCCAGGGTGTAAGCGGCTTCCACGAGGTCGCGCCGGGTGTTGCCCACGCTCACGGCCATCATCAGTACCAGCTGGAAGAACGAACCGATGAAGATCACGGCCAGCTTCTGTGCCTCGCCAATGCCGGCCCACAGGATCAGCAGCGGGATGAAGGCCGAGGCCGGCAGGTAGCGGGCAAAACTGACGAAGGGCTCGAAGAAGGCCTCCACCGGCTTGTAGGCGCCCATCAGCACGCCCAGCGGCACGGCCAGCAGGGCCGCCAGGGCAAAGCCGCCCAGCACCCGCCAGACCGTCATGCCGATGTCCTTGGCAAAGCCCTGGTTGACCAGCAAGTCGTAACCCGAGCGCACCATCGTGATCGGGTCCGCCAGGAAGGTCTTGGAAACGTAGCCCGAAAGCGTGAACGCCGCCCAGACCGCGAAGAACAGCACGAAGAAGGCGATTCCGAGGGCGACGCGCGTTCCCGGTGCTACCGGTTGCAGAGGTTTCATGGCGAGGCCGAATGGAGGGACCGAGCGCCGCCGGGCCGCCCCAAGGCGCGAGCGACCCCGTGGGGCTGACGCCCGCAGCTCCAAGCCTGCCCGTGCAGGCTTGGAGGGGCGGAAGGGCCATTGCGTCTCGCAATGGCGCGTTCAGCGCAGTACACGCAGTGACAAGCGTGGGGGCTCAACACTTCTACTTCAGGAACCGTGTGTCCGCCAACTTGCTCATGTCAGGCAGCGCCTTGATGATGCCGGCTTCCAGCAGCAGGTCCGCAGCCTCCTTGCTGAAGGCCGCATGTTCTGCGGCAAAGAACTTCTGGTTCGCGGCGCGGTCCTGCCAGCGCAGGTACTTGGCCGAGGTCTCGAACGCCTCGCCCGTCTGCTTGACGTCCGCGCCCATGATCTCAAAGCTCTTCTTCGGCTCCTTCTGGATCATCTCCACGGCTTCGAAATAGCTGTCGGCCAGGGCCTTGGCGGCCTTGGGGTTCTCGCCCAGGAATTTCGGCGTGCAGCCGAAGGTGTCCATGATCATCGGGTAGTCGAGCGTGGTGGCGATGATCTTGCCGGCCTCCGGCTTGGCGCGCACCGCACCGAGGTAGGGCTCATAGGTCATGGCGGCGTCCAGATCGGCGGTGCCGGCGATCATGGCATTGGCCGCGGCCTGCGGCTCCAGGTTGACGATCTTCACGTCCTTGGTCGACAGGCCGTTCTTCTTCAACATCCAGGCCAGGGTGAAGTAGGGTGCGGTGCCGGGGGCGCTGGCAGCCACTGTCTTGCCCTTCAAGTCACTGATCTTGGCAATGTTGCCCTTGACCACCATGCCGTCGGCACCAAAGCTCTTGTCGAGCTGGAAGATCTGCGTCGTGGCCACGCCATTGGCATTCCAGACCACCCAGGTCTCCACCGTGGTGGCGGCGCACTGGATGTCGCCCGAGGCCACGGCCAGGTGCCGGTCCTTCTGCGGAATCTTCTTGATCGACACGTCCAGGCCGTTCTTCTTGAAGATGCCGGCCTCCTTGGCCAGGGTCAGCGGTGCAAAGCCGGTCCAGCCGGAAATGCCGATGGCCACTTTGGTTTCCTGGGCCTGGGCGCCGGCACAGGCGAGCGCGACGAGGGTGGTGGTGAGCAGTTTCTTCATGGGCTTTCTCGCAGGTGGATGGAAGGGAGGTTCAGAAAGGGAGCAACGCAGCAATCATGCCAGCCGCAACGCGTGCAGCTCGTCGATCAGCGTTTCCGTGGCTGTGCCGATCTGGCCGCTGGTGACCATGGAGCAGACGGTGCGCATGTCGGGCGCCAGGCTGCGGTCCTGCATCATCGCGGCCGACACGCTGCGGATCAGGCGCAGAACGCCCTCGAGCGCGCTGGAGCTTTGCAACGGCCGCAAGAACTCGATGCCCTGGGCCGCAGCCAGCAATTCGATGGCGACGATGTGCGCGGTGTTCTGCAGCATCGGTTGCAAGCGGCGCGCGGCAAAGGTGGCCATGCTGACATGGTCCTCCTGGTTGGCCGAGGTTGGCAGGCTGTCGACGCTGGCCGGATGTGCCAGCGACTTGTTTTCCGAGGCCAGCGCCGCGGCCGTGACATGCACGATCATGAAGCCGGAGTTCAGACCGGGGTCGGGCGTCAGGAACGGTGGCAGGCGCGAGACCACGGTGTCCACCAGCATGGCAATGCGGCGCTCGGTGATGGCGCCGATCTCGGCGATCGCCACCGCCAGGGCGTCGCAGGCCAGGGCCACCGGTTCCGCATGAAAATTGCCGCCCGAGACCAGGCTGCCGGTCAGGCCCATGGCATCGTCCGTGCCGGTGGCGCCGGCAAATACCAGCGGGTTGTCGGTAACCGCATTGGCTTCGCGCACCAGCACCTGGGCGCAATGGCGCATCTGGTCGAGGCAGGCACCCATCACCTGCGGCTGGCAGCGCAGGCAGTACGGGTCCTGCACCCGGTCGTCACCCACCAGGTGCGAGCGCCGGATTTCGCTGCCGGCCGCCAGCGCCCGGTAGGCTGCGGCGCAGTCGATCTGGCCCGGCTGGCCGCGCACCGCATGGATGCGCGGATCGAACGGGCCGTCGCGGCCGCGGGCGGGCTCCCGGGGAAGCCCACCGGCGAAAACCGCCGCCGCGAACAGCCCGGCGGGCGCCAGCAGCGCGTCCAGCGCCAGCGCGGTGGACACCTGGGTGCCATTGATCAGCGCCAGGCCCTCCTTGGCCGAGAGCTGCAGCGGTGCCAGGCCGGCCTGTTGCAGTGCGTCCGCCGCCGCCAGACGCCGGCCCTGGAA
>JANMKM010000193.1:0-8390 GCA_031372035.1 Rhodoferax sp.
GTCGGCCGCCATGATGCTCGACTGGCTGGCCGAGCGCCATGCCGACGCCGCGCTGGCCGACGGCGCCCGCGCCATCGAGGCCGCCTTGCAAGGGGCGCTGGCCGGCGGCACAGTGCGGCCGCGCGATTTCGGTGGCAGCAGCAGCACGGCCGACATCGTGCACGCGGTGCTGGAGCGCATCTGATGGCGCAGCGCATCGCCATGGTGGGAGCCGGCTACTTTGCGCAGTTTCAGCTCGCTGGCTGGCGCGATGCCGGGACTCCGGTCGCGGCCCTTTGCGACATCGAACTGCAGCGTGCCACCAGACTGGGGGCGCGCTTCGGCATCGAGACCTGCTTTGTCGACGTGGCCCGCATGCTCGACACCGTGCGCCCCGATCTGCTGGATGTGGTTTTGCCGCCAGCCGCCCAAAGCGCCGTGGTGCAACTGGCGCTGGAGCGCCGTATCCCCACCATCTGCCAAAAGCCTTTTGGGGTGGACTGGCCACAGGCCCGGGCCATGGCGGCGCTGGCGGCGCAGCACAACACGCTGCTGGTGGTGCATGAGAACTTTCGCTTCACGCCCTGGTTCCGGGAATGCCGGCGCCTGATCGACGCGGGGCACTTCGGTCGCTTGCATGGCATCAGCTTTCGGCTGCGCCCCGGCGACGGCCAGGGTGCCAACGCCTACCTTGACCGGCAGCCCTACTTCCAGAGCATGCAGCAACTGCTGGTGCGTGAGACCGCGGTGCACTTCATCGACAGCTTTCGCTACCTGCTGGGTGAGGTGGTGGCGGTCAGCGCCCTGCTGCGGCGCCTGAACCCGGTGATTGCGGGTGAAGACGCCGCGCTGATCCTGTTCGAGTTTGCGGATGCCGCCACCGGACTGTTTGACGGCAACCGGCTCAACGACCATGTGGCCGATGACCCCCGGCGCACCATGGGCGAGATGTGGCTCGAAGGCGAACACGGCGTGATGCGGCTCGACGGCGCCGCGCGCCTGTGGTGGAAGCCGCACCGAGGCATAGAGGTCGAACACCACTACACCAGCGCCCACAACGGCGCCTTCGGGGGCGCCTGTGCTGCCTTGCAGGCCCATGTGCTGGCCCACCTGCGCAACGGCAACCCGTTGGAGAACAGCGCTGGCGACTACCTGGCCAACCTGCGTGTGCAAGCGGCCGTCTACCACGCCCATGCCACCGGTCAGCGCGTGCTGATCGCGAATTTCAATCCCTGACCCAAACCCCGAAGGAGCCCCCATGAAGCGTTTCGCACTAGCCACCGTGGCCGCCGCCAGCATGGCGCTGTCCCTGTCCGCGCTGGCCCAGACCACACTGAAATTCAGCCACACCGACCAGCAGGCCGGCGCGCGGCAGGCGGCAGCCACGCTGTTTGCCAAGAAAGTCGAGGAGCTGACCCAGGGGCGCTACAAAGTCCAGGTTTTCTGCTGCAGCCAGCTTGGCAACGATCCGAAAAACATCGAGCAGCTGGCGCTCGGTGGCATCGACTTCACGGTGTCCGGTACCGGCTCCTATGCGCCGCATGTGCCGACCCTGAACCTGACCGCCCTGCCCTACCTGGTGGAGAGCTATGCGCAGGGCTGGAAGCTGTATGACGAATCGCAGTGGCTCAAGCAGCAGTTTGCCAAGGCTCCGGCCAAGGGGTTCCGGTTCCTGGCGACCTGGGAGGCCGGGTTTCGCAGCATGACCACCAAGGAAGCACTGAACGGACCCGACGATGCCAAGGGCCGCAAACTGCGCACCTTCCCCAACGAGATGATGCGCTGGACGCTGGAGGCGATGGGCTTCAACATCCAGATCATGCCCTTGCCGGAGGTCTATCTGGCGATCCAGCAGGGTGCCGTCAGCGGCCAGGAGAACCCGATCGACACCATCTATTCAAACAAGTTTTACGAAGTGGCGCCCTACGTGACGCTGACCAACCATGTCTACAGCCCGATTCCATTGGCGGTCGCTGAGAAGACCTGGCAGAAGTTCTCGGACGCCGACAAGAAGGCCGTGACCGAGGCAGCGCAGATCGCAGCCAAGTTCAGCCGCGACTTCATTGCCGGCAACGACGACAGCCAACTCAAGGAAATGGCATCCAAGGGTGCAAAGATCAATGCCAAACCCAACCTGGCGGCATTTCGCGCTGCGGTGCAGCCGGTGTATGCCAAAGCCAGGGAGAAATACGGCGCCGAAGTCGACGTGTTCCTGAAAGACGCCGACAGGGTGCGCAAGGCGGTGAAGTAAGCCTATGGCCGCACTGCTGTCTCCAGTGGCTGCCGCGCCGCTGCCGATCCGTCTGCTGGGGCGCATGGTCGACTGGACCGTTATCGGCATCGGCTCGGTGATGGTGGTGCTGGTGTTCTTGAACGTCAGCCTGCATGTCTTCGGCAAGGACCTGGCCTGGGTCACCGAGTTGGGCGAACTGCTGCTGGTGTGGGTCACGTTCCTGGGGGGTGCCTGCGCGGCCCAACGCGGTGCCCACATGACGATCACCGAATTCATCGACAAGCTGGAGCCGGCACCGCGCCGCTGGGCCGATGCGGCGGTACTTGTGGTGTGCCTGGTGATGCTGCTGGTGCTGGTGCGTTATGGCTGGTCGCTGGTCGCAGGCAATTGGGGCAACGAGTTGACCGTGCTGGCATGGCCAATGGCGATCCAGTACATGGGCATGGCGGTCGGCTGCAGCCTGATGGCGGCGTTTGTCGCCTTCGACCTGTGGCAGGTCGTGCAGGGCGTGCCGCGCGAACTGCGTTATCCGGCTTCGGAGTGAATCGGCATGCTGGCCCTGACTCTTTTTGGCATCTTTTTCGTGGTCGCCCTGGCGGGAGTGCCACTGCTCTATGCGATCCTCGCGACCACCGTGGGCGTGATCTGGATCGGCGGGCTCGGGCACCCGATGGAGACCATCTTCCTGTCGTTCATCGGCGGGGTGGAGCCGTTCATCCTGCTGGCCGTGCCGCTGTTCATCTTTGCCGGCGAGCTGCTGGCCCAGGGCGGTGTGGGCAAGCGCATCGTGGCGTTTGCGCGGGTGCTGTTCGGCTGGTTGCCCGGCGGCCTGGGCGTGGTCACTGTCGTCAGCTGCACGCTGTTCGGGGGTGTCTCGGGCTCGGCGATCGCCGATACGGCGGCCATCGGCTCGCTGGTGATACCGGCCATGGTGGCACGCGGCTATTCGCGCGGCTTCGCTGCGGCGCTGTTGGCAGTGGCTGGCACCATCGCCCTGCTGATGCCACTGTCCATTCCTTTCCTGATCTACGCCTTCATCTCCGGCGTGTCAATGCGCACGCTCTCCATGGCAGGCCTGCTACCCGCACTGGCCTCGGCACTGGCGCTGATCGTGGTGTGCATGTGGCACGGCCGGCGCACCGGATGCGACAACGGCGAGGGGCGCTCCACACTGCCGCAGATCTGGGCCGCCACCCGCGACGCCGGCCCGGCACTGCTGATGCCGGTGATCATCATCGGGGGCATCTGGACCGGCGTGTTCACACCCAGCGAGTCCGCGGCCATCGCCGTGGTCTATGGCCTGGTGGTGTCGTTGTTCTATTACCGGGACTTGCAGTGGCAGCGCATTCCGCAATTGCTGCTCAACGCCTTTGTCACCAGTGCCACGGTGATGTTGGTGATCGGCGCCACCGGCGCCATGGCGTGGCTGATCACGGTGGAGCAGGTGGCGGTGCAAATGGCGCAGTGGATACAGCTGGTGGCCACCGAGCCATGGATGTTTTTGCTGCTGTTCAATATCTGCCTGCTACTGCTCGGCATTTTTATCGAGCCGCTGCCGGCCATGCTGCTCTCCGCGCCGCTGTTCCTGCCGCTGGCCAAGCACTTCAGCATGGACATGGTGCACATCGGCGTGGTGATGACCGCCAACCTGGCCATTGCCCTGTACACCCCGCCGGTGGGTGGCACCCTGTTCGTGGCGGCCAAGCTGGCCAAGGTGGGCATTGGCGAGATTTCGCGCAACCTGTGGCCGCTGATGTCGGCCACCTTTGCCATCGTGCTGCTGGTCACTTACTGGCCGGCGCTGTCGCTCTGGCTGCCACGGCTGATTGCGTCAATGTAGATGGGAGGGAGGCGGCATGCAGGCACTGGTGGTGCGGTTCAGAATCAAGCCCGGCCAGGTTGACGCGTTCGAGCGGGCCATCGTCGCCAATGCGCGCGCCTCGCGGGAGACCGAACCCGGCTGCCGGCAGTTCGATGTCTGTCGCGACCCGCAGGACGCCCAACTGTTCTTCCTGTACGAACTGTACGACGACGACGCGGCCATTGCCGCGCACATGCAGAGCCCGCATTTCCTGGCTATGAACCAAGCCACCGCCCCATGGGTGGAAGATAAGCAGGTCTGGCGCTACACCCGCATTGCGCCCTGAGCGACGGCGCCATGACGTTCTGGCCCGTTGCCATCAGGCGTTGAAGCCACTGCGGGCGAATGTGCTAACTGCTGCGGTTGCGCACATGCGACCTCGCAGCGCGCTCATTGCCCCGTTGGTAGTTGCCGGTAATCCGCGCCATCAGCTGCTGCGCCTGCGCACTTGCTGCGTCCGGCGCCTGCAGCACGAAGGCAGTGGCTTCCTTGCCACGCAGCGTGGCGGCCAGAAGACCGTGGTGCAGGATGTCCACGTCGCCCGACTTGCGCTGGCGGTAGCTGAAACCCAGGTCGCCGTCCATCACAGGTGCCGGAAGAACTCCGGAGCATGGCCCCAGTTGTTGCTCCTGCCGTCCACGTAGGTGATGGGCGCGTTGGCCAGCTCTGCGTCGGTCGCGTCGGTCAGGCAGCCCAGGTTCACGCCGTACATCACGCCGATGGGTGTTTCGGTGCCGCGGCCGAAACAGCGCACACCACAGTGCTTGCAGAAGTAGTGTTCGTTCTTCATGGTGTTGAAGCGGTACTTGGTCAGCTCGGCTTCCCCGGTGACGAGGCGAAAGGCATCGGGCTTGGCCACGGCCGGCCAGAAGCGCGTACGGCTGCAGATGGAGCAGTTGCAGCGGTAGGTGCTCTGGGTCAGATCCAGATCGGCTTCCAAGGTGATGGCGCCGCAGTGGCAGCTGCCGTGGTAGGTCTTGAGCAAGATGGAGCCTCCAGAAAAACGATTGTCACTGTAGCCAACGGCCCTCAGACAACACCGACTCAGGCCATGAGCTGCCGACAGAACAGCAGCAGAACGTGGCCCAGCAAGGCGATATTGAGCGCCAGTGTGAGTTGCACACCCGGCGCGCGCCCCAGCGTGCCGCGGCGGAAGTAACCCCACCAGTAGATGCTTCGGGCCAGTGCAAAGAAGGTACACAGGATGGGGACCACGCGCGCCTGTTCCGGCGCGAGATACGTCGCCAGCACCAACAGGCAGATGGCAAACCACAACAGCTGCTCCAGCGTGTTCTGCATCACGCGGCAATGGATGGCCAGACTCTCGCTCTCCGTGCGGGCAAGCGGGTTGTGGGCGCCCTCGAAAAACCGAATGGTCGCAATAACCATGCAGACGGCGGCATAGGGCAGCATGGCTACCAGGAGCCAACGCACGGCCAGCAGCAGCCGCGCCACCGGTTCCTCCATGCCCGGCAGCGGCAGCAGCAGGGTGTAGGCGGCCCAGATGGCCAGGTAGGTTCCGGGAACCGTGAACCAGATGGAACTGGCGATGAAGCGCTGGCGTGCCGCCTTGTTGCCGGTGGTAGGGACTGTGGTCTGTGCAGGTTGGTCGTGCATATTCAAGGCGCGCAGCTCCTTCGCTGCTGATACTGAGCCTGGGCCAAACCAGCGGCGCCCGCCGCAGCCTCAGCCGCGCGTTGGGCAACCCGGTCCTGATTCCTCTGCGTCGGGTTGCGTCGGTTCGCTTGCTGCGCAGCGTCAAGGGCGTCAACCGCTTGATCCAACGCGCGTTCCATCTGGCTGACACGTTTTGCGCAAGCTTCGGTCACCTCGCCAACCCGGCTGGTACCGGGTGACGTGCAACCGGCAATGGCAAGGAACACCGGGAATGTGAATATGCGACAGGCAGTCATGTCTTCACGTCTCCACCTTGTGCATCAGGTGCTTGACGATGCTAAAGCTTACACCGCTGGTTCGTTCAGCAGGCGCTCATGGACCGCGAGATCGCCATTGCTGCCACCACGCCAGACCGGACCGACGCTGTGCACGATGCGCGACATGGGTGGGCAGGCCCAGCTAGACCAGCCCCAAGGCAATCAGGCTTGACGCCGTCGCTGGCGCCGATTCGCTGACCGGGATGAAGTCCATGTTCAGGGCGCGCCGCGTCCGTGTGTTGTCCACCTGGAAGGCGAAACCGAGTTCAGGCAGGATCAAGCGGGCCGTAGGGTCAAACAGCGCGACCAGGCGCACCAAAAAGTCCGGCAGTTCGCGGCTGGGCAGCTTGCGTGCCGCGCGGCCCAACTGCTCCCGGATCGGGCGGGCAATATCCAGGAAGCGCACGGCCTCGGACACGGCCAGATAGCGCCCACCACTGGGCTGTGTGGTCTCCAGCGCCAGCCGGTGCATCCTGGCAACGTCTCGCACATCGACCACGCCAAACCAGATGCGTGGCGTGCCGGGGTATTTGCCGCGCAGGAACATCCGGATCACATCTGCAGAGGTGCCAATGTCCGCGTCGAGCACCGGGCCCAGCACCAGGCCCGGGTTGATGCTGCAGAAGTGCAGCGCCGCCCCGACAGAAGCTGCGAATTCGCGCGCCGCCCTTTCGGCCAGCGTCTTCGAGCGGTTGTAGGTGATGACACCCGGTGCGTCGAGGTTCGTCCAGTCGTCTTCGTCAAACGCTTTGGTGCGGTCGCGGGGATGGCCTGAGACCACCGCTGCCATGGAAGACGTCTGTACAACGCGCGGCACGCCCGCCGCCACCGCCGCCCGCAGCACACGCAGCGTTCCGTCCACCGCCGGCCGTATCAGCTCGTCCGGGTCCTTGGGCTCGCCAGCCGGAAACGGCGACGCCACATGCAGCACGCCGCCAGCGCCAGCCATGGCCTGCGCCCAACCGTTGTCGGCCAGCAGATCGGCCTGGACGAAGGTCAGCTTCGCCGTGTCGCAGTGTTTGGCCAGCGTCGCCCGCACTTCGTCGCCCTTGGCAAGGCTGCGCACCGTGCCGCGCACCGCATAGCCATGCGCGAGCAATTCCAGGGCGCAGTGCTTGGCGATGAAGCCGGAGATGCCGGTGATCAGGATCGGTTTGTCGGTCATGGTGGTCACTGGGCGGCAGTGATGGGGCCGGTATCGGCGTACTGCGGCGATGTTGGCTGCACCAGGTCCCAGAGATTGCCCCACGGGTCCCGAAATACAGCCACCATGCCATAAGGTTGTTGCACCGGCTCTCGAACGAAGACAACCCCCTTGTGCTTGAACGCTTGGTGGTCGCGCGCAAAGTCGTCGGTGTACAAGAACAGGAAGACACGGCCACCGGTCTGGTTGCCGATGCGGCTGGCCTGCTCGGGGTTTGAAGCCCGTGCCAGCAGCAGCCGGGTCTCCGTGGCGCCCGGCGGCGCCACCACGACCCAGCGCTTGCACTGCTCGGGAACGAAGGTGTCCTCGACCAGTGCAAAGCCGAGCACGCCGACGTAGAAGGCAATAGCCTCGTCGTAGTCGGGCACCAGCACCGAGACCAGGCCGATGGATTGCTTCATAGTGGGCGGCTGCGGCTGGAGAGGCGCCCAACAGGCCGCGTCTGTGTCAATATGTCGATGGCAGGCCCTGGTTTCAACATATATGTTTCATGAAGGCAAACTGAGCCATATGACACTGTATTTGCACGCGTTTTCACTGGCGGGCAAATATGTCCACACCGCGCATGGATACAGCACGGGCAGCTACTTATTGTGTAGCAGATCGGCACTTCGCCGCTTCCAGCAGGAACTCAACCTTGACAGCATCGAATGGGAAGACGATGCCTCCACCTTCGGCACGATCAAGAACGCCTGCCGTCAGCAGCGCCGTAATGTCCGCGTGAACCGCTTTCACATCCCGCTCAACACGGCGAGCAGCTTCGCGGATGGAGATCGGCCCGGCGCCACAAAGCATCTTCAGCAGTTCCCAGCGCTTGGCCGAGAGTACCTGCCAAAGCAGCTCCGGGGTCGCAAAGCTGATCCGTGCCGACCGCTCGGGCTTCCCGGCCTTCCACGATTGGACAAAATTGGCCATCGACTCCTCTGGCGAGCGAACCTCAAGGACCACGGTTTTCATCGTTCCACCTCGATATGTCATTTTGAAAATTGACCTTCAGATTACAACCACCTTTCCCGCTTTCACTCAACGGCTGAGACTCTAGACGATTGTCGAAAGCGGAGGAAGTCGTGTCTCTTTGTATCACGCGCCACTGTTGATGCGCAGCGTCAAAGCCACGACCGGCCAGTTGGCGGCGTGCCTGTGCGATGCCGAGGAGCGCAGTCGGCCAGGGTCGGCGCG
>JANMKM010000215.1:0-22346 GCA_031372035.1 Rhodoferax sp.
GGCGCCGACACCATGACCGGCGGCAGTGGCAACGACACCTACTTTGTCGACGATGCGGCAGACCAGGTGGTGGAGACCGACAACGCCACGGCCATCAGCGCACTCGGTCCGCAGGCGCTGAACCTGGGCGCGCAGATCGACAAGGTGGTTGCCAGCATCAGCTACACGCTGGGCAATTTCATCGAGAACCTGGACCTCAAGGCCGGTACCGGCAACCTGAGCGGCGTGGGCAACGCGCTGGACAACCTGCTCACTGGCAACGAGGGCAACAACAGCCTGAGCGCACTGGCCGGCGCCGACACGCTGGACGGCGGCGCAGGTGCCGACACCATGACCGGCGGTAGCGGCAATGACACCTACTATGTCGACGATGCGGCCGACCAGGTGGTGGAGACCGACAATGCTTCGGCGCTGACGGCCGGCGGCACGCAGTCGCTGGACCTGGCCGGCGCATTGGACACGGTGATAGCCAGCATCCACTTCGCGCTGGGCAACTTTGTCGAGAACCTGAAGCTGGCCGCCGGCCGTGGCGACCTGGCCGGCAGCGGCAACGCGCTGGACAACCTGATCAGCGGCAATGAAGGCGACAACCTGCTCAGTGGTGGTACTGGCAACGACACGCTGGACGGCGGGCTGGGCGTGGACACCGCCGTGTTCAACGGCACCAGGGCCCAGTACGTCGTGAGCGCCATCGGTGATGGCTGGTCCGTCACGGGGCCGGATGGCAGCGACAGCCTGAGCAGCATCGAGTTCGCCCGCTTTTCGGACCAGACCATCACCATGAGCCCGATCCAACCACCGGGCAAGCAGGTGGACTTTCTGGTCTACGGCTGGAAGACCCACACCCTGCTCGACGCTGTGGCCGTCAGCAGTGCCGGCCAGAGCGGCAGCACGGGCACGAATGGCTCAATCAGCTTCACAGCCGTGACCGAGACCACCCTGCCCCTGACCGCCACGCGCACCATTCCCGATGCAGAAGCCACGGCCTCATCAGCGGCCGTGAACCTGCAGGACGCCATCGCCATCATGAAAATGATCGTCGGCCTGGACATCAATGGCGCAGGCAAACCACTTTCCCCCTACCAGGCACTGGCCGCCGACTTTGACGGCAACGGCAGTGTCAGCCTGAACGACGCCATCGGCGTGCTCCGGCATGTAGTGGGGCTGGACGCACCGGCGCTGGCCTGGCACTTTGCCGATGAGCTGGACGCCAGCGTGCCGAACAAGACCTCGCTGTCGCCCGGCGCCGCACCGGCGATTGCCGCCGACATCAGCGCAGCCAGCCCGGTGCATGTGGGCCTGGTGGGGTATCTGAGCGGCGACGTGGATGGCAGCTACGCCGGCGCCGCCGGCGCGCAGGACCTGGACATCACCCAGGCCAGCTATTTCCAGGCCCTGGTGAACGCACACCCCAACCTCAGCCTGGCGCAGTTCGGGGTGTATTCCTGACGCGACTTTGCGTCCATAGACATAAGCCGTCCCGATTGGCGAGATCGCTCAGCCACGGCTTCACCCTCACCCCAGCCCTCTCCCGCAAGCGGGCGAGGGAGCACTGGCTCTGACACGGCAGGCATCAAGGGACCAGCCCTCTACCGCACGCGGGCGAGGGGGCCATTGCACGGCCGGGCGAGCCGTCGCCGTGGAGCGTCCCTTCCCACGCGCGGGCGAGGCGGCCATACCAGCTCCCTCTCCCCCGTATTCGGGGGAGAGGGTTGGGGTGAGGGGCCAGGCCCAGCCCGGACGGAATTTCTCGATCAACCCGCTGCCAGAGTCTCCAGAGCCTGCAATATCTGCTCCACACAGGCTTCAGGGCCGTCCCGGCCTGCCAGCAGATGCACCTCGGCAGAGGCTGGCGCCTGGTACGGGCTGTCAATGCCGGTGAAGTTGCGCAGGTCGCCGCGCCGCGCCTTTGCATACAGGCCCTTGGCGTCACGCCGCTCGCACTCCTGCAGCGGCGTATCCACGAACACTTCCAGAAACCGGCCCTTGCCAAAGAGACCGCGCGCCATCGCGCGGTCCGCGGAGAAAGGTGATATCAAGCTGACGATGACGACCAGGCCGGCGTCCACCATCAGCGCCGCCACCTCGGCCACACGGCGGATGTTCTCGACCCGGTCCGCCTCGGTAAAGCCCAGGTCGCGGTTCAGGCCGTGGCGCACGTTGTCGCCGTCGAGCACATAGGTGTGGCGGCCCAGCGCATGCAGGCGCTTGTCCAGCAGGTTGGCGATTGTCGATTTGCCTGAGCCGGACAAGCCGGTGAACCAGATGCAGCGCGCCGACTGCTGCTTGTGCGCCGCGCGCGCTGCCTGGTTCAGCTCCAGTGCCTGCCAGTGGATGTTGCTGGCGCGGCGCAGCGCGAACACCACCATGCCGGCGGCCACCGTGTCGCCACTCTGCTTGTCGATCAGGATGAAGCCGCCCAGCGTGCGGTTAACCGCATAGGGCTCGAACACCAGTGGCGCGCTGACTGTGAGCGTGACCAGCGCGATCTCGTTCAGGCCCAGGGTCCTGGCCGCGAGCCGGGCGCCACTGTTCACGTCTTCCCGGTACTTGATTTCGGTGATGCTGGCTGTGGCCTCCTTGCAGGCCAGCTTGATGCTGTACTGGCGGCCCGGCAGCAGCGGCTGCTGCGCCATCCACAGCAGCCTGGCCTCGAACTGGTCTGCCACCTCGGGCGGGGCTTCGGCGGCCACCAGCACATCGCCGCGGCCGGCGTCCACCGGGTCGGCCAGTGTCAGCGTCACGGCGTCCCCCATCCGGGCCTGCTGCACCTCGGCAAAGCCCGACAGGATGGCCTGCACCCGGGTCTGCACGCCCGAGGGCAACACCCGCACTGCGTCCCCCACGCGCACGCCGCCCTTCGCAACCCGGCCGCACAGCCCACGAAAGTCGGGACCGGGCCGGTTCACCCATTGCACCGGCATGCGAAACGCGGCGCCCGGTGCATCCGGCTCAACGTGCATGCCGTCCAGGCAGGCCATCAAGCTCGGGCCCTGGTACCACGGCATGCGCGCGCTGGCGCGCAGCAGGTTGTCGCCGTGCAGCGCCACCACCGGTATCGCCTGCACGCTCTTGAAGTTCAGGGCATCGGCAAAGCTACGGTAGTCAGCCGCGATGGCCTCAAAGGCCGCTTGCTCGAAGCCCACCAGGTCCATCTTGTTGACCGCCAGCAGCACATGGCGGATGCCCATCATCGCCACGATGCGGCTGTGCCTGCGGGTCTGCGTAAGCAGGCCCTTGCGCGCATCCACCAGCAGCAGCGCCAGGTCGGCGCTGGAAGCACCGGTGGCCATGTTGCGGGTGTACTGCTCGTGGCCCGGTGTGTCGGCCACGATGTAGCGGCGCTGCGCGCTGGCAAAGTAGCGATAGGCCACATCAATAGTGATGCCCTGCTCGCGCTCGGCCTGCAGGCCGTCGACCAGCAGCGCCAGGTCCGGCTGCGCGCCCTGGGTGCCGTAACGGCCCGAGTCGGCAGCCACCGCAGCCATCTGGTCTTCAAAGACCTGGCCGCTCTCGAACAGCAGGCGGCCGATGAGCGTGCTCTTGCCGTCGTCCACGCTGCCACAGGTGATGAAGCGCAGCGTCTGCATCAGAAATAGCCTTCCTGCTTCTTCTTCTCCATCGAGCCCGGCACGTCGGCGTCGATCAGGCGGCCCTGGCGCTCGGACCAGCGCGCGCCGCGCAGCTCGTCCAGCACCGCCTGCAGCGTATCGGCCTCGCTCTCCACCGCCGCTGTCAGCGGCCAGCAACCCAGGGTGCGAAAACGCACCCGCTTGAGCACTGGCTGCTCGCCGGCAGCGAACGGATACCGCTCGTCGTCCACCATGATCCATTGCCCGTCGCGCTGCACCACCGGCCGCTCGGCCGCCAGGTACAGCGGCACGATCTCGATGCCTTCGTCCAGGATGTACTGCCAGATATCGAGCTCGGTCCAGTTGCTCAAGGGAAAGACGCGCATCGTCTGCTCCGGCTGCAAGTGCGTGTTGTACAGGTCCCAGAGCTCCGGCCTTTGCGAGCGCGGGTCCCAGCGGTGGCCGGCGCCGCGCACCGAAAACACCCGCTCCTTGGCACGGCTGCGCTCCTCGTCGCGCCGGGCTCCCCCCAGCACCACATCAAAGCCATGCGCGTCCAGCGCCTGCCTGAGCGCCTGGGTCTTCATCACATCGGTGTGGTAGCTGCTGCCGTGGCTGAACGGGCCCACGCCTGCGGCCACACCTTGGGCGTTGGTGTGGGTGATGAGCCGCATGCCGGGCTGCGCAGCCACGCGCTCGCGCTGGGCGTACATGGCGTGGAATTTCCAGCCGGTGTCCACATGCAACAGGGGCAGCGGCGGCGCCGCCGGGTGGAAGGCCTTGCGCGCCAGGTGCAGCAGCGCCGATGAGTCCTTGCCCATGGAGTACAGCATCACCGGGTTGCGGGCCGTGGCCACGGCCTCGCGGATGATGTGGATGGCTTCGGACTCCAGGGCGTGCATGGCCCTCATGATGCATTAGTACCGCAACCCGAAAGTATCAAAACATGAAAGCGCGTCTTCGCACACATGGCGGCGTTTCAGCCCTTGCGAAGGCGTCCAGCCTTCGCTGCGGTCTGCGCCTTGCCCTGAGCGCGAATCCATCACTTTCATTTTGTTTCGCTACTTCCGGGTTGCGGTACTTGCCACCTGCGCTTCGGCCAGGGCCAGCGCAACCGTGTCCAGCAGTTCCGCCCAGGCGCCCAGGCGCTGCTGCCGGAAGATGCGCATGCCCGGGTACCAGGGCGAGTCAGCACGCCCGACCAGCCAGCGCCAGTCGCTGTCGCGCGACAGCAGCAGCCACACCGGCACACCCAGCGCACCAGCCAGATGTGCCACCGAAGTGTCCACGGTGATCACCAAGTCCAGGCTGGTGATGACCCGGGCCGTTGCCAGAAAGTCATCGAGAGGTATGGGTGGTGGCTGCAGGAAGGCATCCAGCCCCGGCAATGCCGGCCAGTGCGTGCGGTCCTTCTGCAGGGCCACCAGGCTCACGCCCGGCACCCGTGCCAGTGGCGCCAGCAGCTCGGGGTGGCAGGAGCGGTGCAGGTCCTGCGGGTGCGTCGGGCTGCCGGCCCAGCACACGCCTGCGCGCAATCCGCCACCGGTCACCCGGGGCAGTGGTTCGACCTGCAGATAGGGCACTTGCGCCGGTACGCGCTCCAGCGACAGGCCGGTCAGGAACGGCAGGCTCAGCAGGTGGGCATAGCAGTCGAAGGGCGTGTCCGGCGCCATGCGGCCGCGCAGCGGCACCAGCTCGATGCCGCTCAGGCTGGGCTGCAGCAAGGCGCGTAATTCAGCAGGGCATTCAAAAACTACGGGGCCACCAGCATCGCGCAGCAGCGCCAGGCAGCGCACGAACTGGAACACGTCGCCATAGCCCTGCTCGCAGATCACCAGCAGCCGGCGGCCGGCCAATGGGCCGCCATCCCAGCGCGGGCGCTGCAGCAGCCGTGGCTGCAAGGATGGCACCTGCAGGCGCTGCTCGTAGTCGCGCCAGCCATCCGCAAAATTGCCCGCCAGCAGATGCGCCATGCCGCGGTGGTAGATGGCCAGCGCCGGCGCACTGGCAAGCTGCGCCGCACGGCTGAAGGCGGCCACGGCCTGCTCGCACTGCTGCTGGTCGTACCGTGCCTTGCCCAGCCCTTGCCAGGCGGCCTCCAGCCGCGGAAAGCGCCGCGTCAGGCCTTGGAAGTGCGCCAGGGCCTGCTGCGCGTCATCGCCCAGCAGCAGCACCCTGCCCTGCTGCACCTGGATCCAGGCCTCCTGCGGCGCCAGGCTGCGCATACGCTCGTAGATGGACAGTGCCTCGGGCAGCCGGCGCGCCCGCACCATGTCCGCGGCACGGGCGTCGGCGGCGCGCAATGCGGCGCCCAGGTCGCTGCCGGCCATCAGACTGTGGCCGTTTCCCCCACCGTGATCACCCGGCGGATGCTGTCGGACTTGAAACCGATGGCCGATGGCCGCCTGGTGCCGGGCAGCAGCACCACGTCGTACAGTTCCTGCACCACGCCACCGAGCCGCACCCAGTGCACCGTATCACCGGTACGCAGGTCGATCACCATCAGGCCGCAGCGCGCCTGGGCACCGCGGCTGGCCAGGGCCTCGTCCAGCGCCAGGCCGCTGAAGGTGCGGTTGCCGCGCGACTGCGACAAACCCAGCACCGCAAAGTCGCCATGGAAGGACAGGCCGCGCAAGTAGCCGGGGCAGAAAGTCACGGGCACAAAGCGCCCGGCCTGGACATCGACCCAGCCAAATTCGCCGGTGCCCGAGTTCAGCATCCACAGCCGGCCCTGGTGCAGGCGTGGCGAGTGCGGCATCGACAGGCCGCCTGCCACCACCTCACTGCTGGCAATGTCAATCACGCAACCGCCGCCACCGCGGTGCTCGCGCCAGCCATCGGCCACGTCGCTCTGGCCCACCACCGTCACATAGCGCGGCGTTTCGTCCTCCATCGCCAGACCGTTCAGGTGGCAGCGGTCTTCGGCCGCCAGCTTGCTGATGAAACGGGGCTTCCACAGCGGCACGAAGCTCTGGGTGTCGGACACGGTGGCCACACAGCTGAACAGCGTATTGGCAAACACCGGCCGGCCATTGGGCAGCAGACCCATGTCGTGCACGTCCAGGTCGCCCGTGACCCAGCTCATGCGCGGTGCGTACAGCGCGTCATGCTCTTCGTGCAGCATGCCGGCTTCCAGCACATTGCAAAAGCGCCAGATCTGGTACAGCGTGGCGATGTGCAGGCAGCCGGGGCTGGCCACCATGCCCATGCAGCGCTCCAGCGTGCGCTCGAACACGGAGATGCGGCCATCGGGTTTGAGCCCCAGCAGGAACAGCTTGCCAGCCTGGTAGGTGGTGAATGCCAGGCTCAGGTGCTGCTCGGCCAGAAAGTTGGGAAACTGGCGCGAGGTGGTGAGTTCAAACTGCGGCTCTGCCACCCCTAGCTCGGGCGTTTCGGCTGCGCTGGATGCACCAGACTGGGTCATTGCTGCTCCTTGTACGGGGCCGGTTGGTGCACGCGCGCCAACCGCCACGGTTCGCAGGCAGTATGCCGCAATCAGCAGGGCTTGCCGCATTGTCATGCGGGTGGCTACCTGCTACCCTGAGACCGGTCGCTCGGGAGGCTCGGTTCAACACGTCAGGCGCTTGAACCGTCAGGCTTTCCGGTTTTCGGCCACGTCTCGGGACCACATGGCATGCCAGCACCCATCGATCTGACAAATGTCGCCAACGGCACGGGCGGCTTTGTCATCTACGGGCAGGACGCGGATGACAACGCTGGCTGGTCGGTGGCCTCCGCAGGCGACATCAATGGCGACGGCTTTGACGACGTGATCATCGGCACCAGAGGTGGTGATGGGGCCGGCAACGCCAAAGCCTATGCAGGCGACAGTTATGTAGTGTTCGGCAAAGCCAGCGGTTTTGCAGCCAGTATCGACCTGGTCTCAGTAGCGGGCGGCACGGGTGGCTTCGTCATCTATGGGCAGAACGCAGGTGACCGGGCCGGCTACTCGGTGGCCAGTGCTGGCGACATCAACGGCGATGGTTATGCCGACCTGGTCATCGGTGCCAATCGCAATGACGGTAGCGGCAACGACGCTGGTGGCAGCTACGTGGTTTTCGGCAAGGCCGCCGGCTTCGGCGCCAGCGTCGACCTGGGCAACGTGGCTGCGGGCACGGGTGGCTTCGTCATCCAAGGGCAGGATGCGGACGACCGGTCGGGTTTCTCGGTTGCGTCGGCCGGGGACATCAATGGCGATGGCTTTGACGACCTGATCATCGGAGCAGCCGGCGGCGACGCAGCCGCCAATGGCAAGACCGATGCCGGGGACAGCTACGTGCTGTTCGGCAGGGCCAGCGGTTTTGCCGCCAATATCAACCTGAGCACGGTGGCGGCAGGCACTGGCGGCTTCGTGATCTTTGGGGCGGAGGCCAACGATTATTCGGGCCGTTCGGTCGCCTCGGCCGGTGACATCAATGGCGACGGCTTCGCAGACCTGATCATTGCCGCCTGGGGCGGCGATGCGGCTCTCAACGCCAAAGGCCACGCCGGCGAAAGCTATGTTGTTTTCGGCAAGGCCAGCGGTTTTGGCGCTTCCGTCGATCTGACCAATGTGGCCACCGGCAGCGGCGGCTTCGTTATCTACGGGCAAGACGCCAACGACTACTCTGGCTGGCAAGTGGCTTCGGCCGGCGACATCAATGGCGATGGCTTCCTCGACATCATCATTGGTGCCATCTGGGCCGACGCGGCGGGCGATGCCAAACCCTTCGCCGGCGACAGCTACGTGGTTTTCGGCAAGGCCACCGGCTTTGGCGCCAGTGTCGACCTGAGCGCGGTGGCTGGCGGTACCGGCGGCTTCGTCCTGTTCGGGCAGGACACTTTCGACTACACGGGCCGTTCAGTGGCCGCTGCCGGAGACGTGAATGGCGACGGCTTTGACGATCTGCTCATCGGTGCCAAGGGTGGTGACGCCGCCGGCAACCTCAAGAGCAGCGCCGGTCAAAGCTACGTGGTCTTCGGCAAGGCCAGCAGCTTTGGCGCCAGCCTCGACCTGAGCATCGTGGTTGGCGGCTTCGGCGGGTTTGTCATTTATGGACAGGATACGTTTGACTACTCCGGTCAGTCCGTGAGTTCCGCCGGCGACGTCAATGGTGACGGGTTCGATGACCTGCTCATTGGCGCCTACCTTGCCGATGCCGCGGGCAATGCCAAGACCGGTGCCGGAGACAGCTATGTGATCTTCGGCGGGAACTCTTTCACATCGTCCGTCACGCACCAGGGAAGCAGCAGCGCCGACACCCTGACCGGCAGCGCCAGCGCCAACGTGATGGTTGGCGGCCAGGGCAACGACACGCTGCTGGGTGCCGGCGGTGCCGACGTGATGCGCGGCGGCGCTGGAGATGATGTGCTGAGTGTGGCCGACCTGACGTTTGCCGACCTGGACGGCGGCAGTGGCAATGACACGCTGGCGCTCAGCGGTGCCGGCTTCACGCTGGACTTGGGTGCGATTACCAACCCGCGGCTGACCAGCATCGAAGCCATCGACCTGACCGGCAGCGGCAACAATGCCTTGGTACTGACTGCGCTGGAACTGTTGAACCTCTCCGGCAGCTCCAATGCACTGCGGATCGACGGCAATGCGGGCGACACCGTGTCCGTCACCGACTTTGGCTGGACCAAGGGTGCCACCGCCGGCGGCTACACCACTTACACCCAGGGCCAGGCAAGCCTGAATGTCGCAACCGCGATCGCTATCTCTCTTGCCAACGCACCCATTGATCTGACCAACGTTGCAGCGGGCACTGGCGGCTTTGTCATCTTCGGGCAGGACGCGGGTGACTTTTCCGGTCGCTCGGTGGCTTCGGCCGGAGACGTCAACGGCGATGGCTTTGACGACCTGATCATTGGCGCGCCCTTCGCCGATAGCGCGGTCAACCTCAAGAGCAGCGCGGGTGACAGCTACGTGGTTTTTGGCAAGGCCGGCGGTTTTGCCGCCAGCATCAGCCTGAGCGCCGTGGCTGCTGGCACCGGCGGCTTCGTGATCCTCGGTCTGGATGCCTCTGACTTCTCCGGCGTGTCGGTGGCCAGCGCGGGCGACATCAATGGCGACGGCTTTGCCGACCTGGTCATCGGCGCCAAGGGCGGCGATGCGGCGGCCAATGGCAAGTCCTACGCCGGCGAAACCTACGTCGTGTTCGGCAAGGCGGCCAGCTTTGGCGCCAGCATCAACCTGTCCGCCGTGGCCACGGGCACCGGCGGCTTCGTGCTCTACGGACGCGATGCGGACGACCAGTCCGGTATCTCCGTGTCTTCCGCCGGCGACATCAACGGTGACGGCTTCAGCGACATCATCATCGGCGCACCCAAGGGCGACGCAGCCAGCAACGGCAAGGCCGAAGCCGGCGAGAGCTACGTGGTGTTCGGCAAGGCTGGCGGCTTTGCCGCCAGCATCGACCTGGACAGTGTGGCCGCCGGCACCGGTGGTTTCGTGGTCTACGGGCAGCTGGCGGGTGAGCGCTCCGGCCGCTCGGTGTCGGCCGCGGGTGATGTCAATGGCGACGGCCTGGGTGACCTGATCATTGGCGCCTATTTCGGCTCGGGCGGAGGCACTGGCGGCGGCGACAGCTATGTCGTCTTCGGCAAGACCACCAGCTTTGGCGCCAGCCTGGACCTCACCAGCGTGGCCCTGGGCAGCGGCGGCTTCGTCATCCACGGGCAGGTGTCCGGCGACCGCTCCGGCAACCTCGTGGCAGCGGCCGGTGATGTCAATGGCGATGGCTTCGCCGATTTGCTGATCGGTGCCAATCGGGCCGACGGCCTGGGCAACCTCAAGAACTACGCTGGCGACACCTATGTGGTGTTCGGCAAGGCCAGCAGCTTTGGCGCTAGCTTGAACCTGAGTACCGTGGCGGCAGGTACCGGAGGCTTTGTCATCTACGGTCAGGATGTCAGCGACTTTTCCGGCTGGTCGGCGTCGGGTGCCGGTGATGTCAATGCCGATGGCTATGACGACCTGCTGATCGGCGCGCTCGGCGGCGCGGCCGCCGGCAACGCCAAGAGCGCTGCTGGCGAGAGCTACCTGATCTTCGGCAAGGCCGGCGGTTTTGGTGCCAGCGTCAACCTGAGCACCGTGGCTGCCGGCACCGGCGGTTTCATCATCTATGGCCAGGATGCCAACGACAAATCGAGCTATTCGGTGGCAGCGGCCGGTGACATCAATGGCGATGGCTTCGACGACCTTGTCATAGGCGCCTACCAGGGCGCCGGAGCCGCCAACGCCACCGTTCTGACCGGCGACAGCTACGTGATCTTCGGCACGGATTTCTTGGGCACGGTCACGCATCAAGGCAGCAGCAGCGCCGACACCTTGACCGGCAGCGCAAGCGCCAACATGATGGTCGGCGGCCAGGGTGACGACACGCTTGTCGGAGCCGGCGGTGCGGACGTGATGCGCGGCGGCTCGGGCAATGATGTGCTGAGTGTGGTCGACCTGACGTTTGCCAACATTGACGGCAGCAGCGGTAGCGACACCCTGGCGCTCACCGGCTCGGGTATGGCCTTGAACCTGGGCGCGGTTGCCGACTCCCGCCTGACCGACATCGAGGCCATCGACCTTACTGGCAGCGGCAACAACACACTGACCCTCACGGCGCTGGAAGTATTGAACCTCTCCAGCACCTCGAACACGCTGCGCGTCGACGGCAACGCGGGTGATGCCGTCAGCGCGGCCGGCCCATGGATCCAGGGCGCACAGACCGTCATCGGCAGCAGCAGCTATGCGGTCTATGTGCAAGGGGCGGCGACGCTGCAGGTCCAGCTCGGCGTGACGCAGAGCAGCATCACCACGGCCGAAATCCAGCTCTCGTACCTGGACGGCAGCAACGGCTTCCGGATCAATGGCGAGACGACTTCCGACCGGTTTGGCTATGTGGTCTCCAACGCCGGGGATGTGAACGGTGACGGATTTGACGACATCCTGGTCGGCGCCAAGGCCCACAGCGTCAACGGGGGCTACACCTATGAAGGGGCCAGCTACGTTGTTTTCGGCAAGGCCTCCGGCTTTGCGGTCAGCTTTGACCTTTCCACGCTCAATGGCTCCAACGGCTTCGAGATCGACGGCGAGGCCGCTGTCGATTACTCCGGCAGCGCGGTCTCCAGTGCCGGGGACGTGAATGGCGACGGCTTTGCAGACTTGCTGATCAGCGCCTACAACGGCCGCGTCAATGGCGTCTACCTGGGTGCCAGCTATGTGGTGTTTGGCAAGGCGTCCGGCTTTGCCGCCAACCTGAGCCTCTCGGCCTTGAACGGCAGCAACGGCTTCCGGATCAACGGCAAGGCATCAGGCGACGGCCTGGGTAGTTCGGTCGCCTCGGCTGGTGATGTGAATGGCGATGGCTTTGATGACCTGCTGATCGGCGCTTCCGGGCGCGATGTCAATGGCATCAATGCCGGTGCCAGCTATGTGGTGTTTGGTAGATCGGGCGGATTCGGCGCGGTCCTCAGCCTGGCTGCGCTGGGCGGCAGCAACGGCTTCCAGATCAATGGCGAGGCGGAGCTCGACTTCGCCGGAAATGTTTCCAGCGCCGGCGATGTGAATGGCGATGGCCTGGACGACCTGCTGATCGGCGCCTCGGGGCGCGACACCAACGGCAGCCTGGCGGGCGCCAGCTATGTGGTGTTTGGCAAGACATCCGGATTTGGCGCGAATCTCGACCTCTCGACTCTCAACGGCAGCAACGGCTTCGAGATCAACGGCGAGGCCCCGAATGACGTCTCCGGCTCCTCGGTTTCCAGCGCCGGGGATATCAATGGCGACGGCTATGCCGACCTGCTGATCGGCGCCTACAGCCGCGATGTCAACGGCGTTGATGCCGGGGCCAGCTACGTGGTGTTTGGCAAGGCTGGCGGCTTCAGCGCGAGCCTCAATCTTTCGGCGCTCAACGGCAGCAACGGCTTCGAGATCAACGGTGAGGGGGCGGAAGACTGGTCAGGCGTCGCCGTCTCTGGCGTTGGCGACATCAACGGCGACGGCTTCGACGACCTGCTGATCGGCGCCAAACGCAGCGACGCCAATGGCATTGATTCCGGGGCCAGCTATCTGCTGTTCGGCAAGGCTTCCGGCTTCAGTGCGAACCTGAACCTTTCCACACTCAACGGCACGAACGGCTTGCAGATCGACGGCAATTCCTTCGATCTCTCCGGCACAGCGGTCTCCGGCGCTGGCGACGTCAATGGCGACGGCTTCGCCGACCTGTTGATCGGTGCGCCCGGCAACACGACCGGCGCCAGCTACGTGCTGTTCGGCCGCGACTTCACCAACAGCGCCAGCCAGATCGGCAGCAGCGGCGGCGATGTGCTCACCGGCACATCTGGCGCCGACATCCTGATCAGCGGCCTGGGCAACGACACACTGATCGGAGCGGGTGGCCTGGATGTGATGCACGGCGGCGGCGGCGACGACGTGTTGCGCGTGTCCGACCTGACGTTTGCCGACCTCGACGGTGGCAGCGGCACGGATACCTTGGCGCTCACCGGTTCCGGCAGGGCGCTGAACCTGGGCGCGATTGCCGACACCCGCCTGACCGACATCGAGGCCATCGACCTCACCGGCAGCGGCAACAACACCCTGACCCTCACGGCGCTGGAAGTGCTGAACCTCTCCAGCACGTCGAATGCGCTGCGCGTGGACGGCAACGCCGGGGACCAGCTGGTGCTTGGCGACGCCGGCTGGCTCCGGGGCGCGACGGTAGGCGGCTACACCAGTTTCGCCGCAGGTCAGGCCACGCTGTCGGTGGCTACGGCGATCACAATCAGCGTGGCACCCGTCGAGCTGGCAAGCGTTGCCGCTGGCACTGGCGGCTTCGCGATCTACGGCCGGGATGCGGGCGACCAGTCGGGCCGATCCGTTGCCTCGGCCGGTGACATCAATGGCGACGGCTTTGACGACCTGATCATTGGGGCACCGTTTGCTGCCGCTGCCGGCAATGCAAAGAGCACCGCTGGTGAGAGCTATGTCGTGTTCGGCAAGGCCGGCGGCTTTAGCGCCAGCGTCGACCTGGATGCCGTGGCTGCAGGCACGGGCGGCTTCGTGCTCTACGGGCAATTCGCTGGCGACTACTCGGGCCTTTCCGCAAAGTCGGCAGGCGACATCAACGGTGATGGCTTTGCAGACCTGGTCATCGGCGCCCAGGCCTATGCCACGGGCGCTGCCGGCAACAGCTACGTGCTGTTTGGCCATGCCGGCGCCTTTGCCGCGAGCATCGACCTCGGTGCAGTGGCCGCCGGTACGGGCGGCTTCGTCATCCACGGGCAGGACGGACACGATTACTCCGGAAACTCGGTCGCGTCGGCCGGTGACGTCAACGGTGACGGCTTCGGCGACCTGATCATCGGCGCGTACCAGGGCGACTCGGCTGGCAATGCCCGAACCAATGCTGGCGAGGTCTATGTCGTGTTCGGCCACGGTGGTGGCTTTGGCGCCAATATTGAGCTCAGCGCAGTGGCTACCGGTGCGGGCGGCTTTGTCATCCTGGGTCAGGATGCGGGCGACCACGCCGGCGCCTCGGTGGCCTCGGCCGGCGACATCAATGGCGACGGCTTCGCCGACCTGATCATCGGGGCCCCGAATGGCGCCGGTGCCGGCAATAGCGCGGCCAATGCCGGTGACAGCTACGTGCTGTTCGGCCACGCGGGCAGCTTTGGCGCCAGCATTGACCTGGTCACTGTTGCTGCCGGCACTGGCGGCTTTGCAATCCACGGGCAGGATGCGGACGACCAGTCGGGCGTATCGGTGGCCTCGGCTGGCGACATCAACCGCGACGGCTTTGACGACCTGATCATCGGTGCGCCGTTTGCCGCTGGGGCCGGCAATGCCGCGGCCGGTGCCGGTGACAGCTACGTGCTGTTCGGCAAGGCCGGTGGCTTTGGCGCCAGCGTCGGCCTGGACGCCGTGGCTGGCGGCACGGGTGGCTTTGTGCTCCATGGCCAGCGCATTGCCGACGGCGCAGGATGGTCGGTGGCGTCGGCAGGCGACGTCAACGGTGACGGCATGGCCGACCTGATCATCGGGGCGGTGCGCGGCGATCCCGGCATTGGCGACAACAATGCCGGCCTGAGCTACGTGGTGTTCGGCAAGACCACTGGCTTTGGCGCCAGCATCGATCTGGCCACCATCGCAGCGGGCAACGGCGGCTTCGTGCTCAACGGCAGTGGGCTCGGCGACCAATCGGGCTTCTCGGTGGCAACAGCCGGCGACATCAACGGCGACGGCTTCGACGATTTGCTGGTGGGCGCGAACTATGGTGACGCCCTGGGCTACCTCAAGACCAACGCCGGCGACAGCTGGGTTATTTTCGGTCGTGATTTCACAGGCACGGTGACGCAGCAGGGCACGGCGAATGCCGACAGCCTGAATGGCAGCGCCAGCGCCGACGTGATGATTGGCGGCCAGGGCAACGACACGCTGATCGGAGCGGGTGGTCTGGATGTGATGCGCGGCGGCGCGGGCAATGATGTGCTGCGCGTGTCTGACCTCTCGTTTGCCGACATCGACGGCGGCAGCGGCACTGACACCCTGGCACTCACGGGTTCGGGCATGACCCTGGACTTGGGCGCATTAGCCAACACCCGCCTGACCGACATCGAGGCCATCGACCTCACGGGTGTCGGCAACAACACGCTCACGCTCACTGCGCTGGAACTGCTGAATCTCTCCAGCACGTCGAACACGCTACGCATCGATGGCAACGCCGGCGACCAGTTGACGCTCGGCGATGCAGGTTGGCTGCGGGGCGCGACTGCGGGCGGCTACACCAGTTTCAGCCAGGGTCAGGCCACGCTGTCGGTGGCCACCACGGTAGCTATCGCATCGGCACCCATCGACCTCGTCAACATCGCCGCCGGGACCGGTGGCTTTGTCATTTTTGGGCAGGATGCGGGCGACAGTTCCGGTTTCTCGGTGGCCTCGGCCGGCGATGTCAACGGCGATGGTTTCGCTGACCTCATCATCGGAGCACCTGTAGGCGACGCTGCCGGCAATGCCAAGGCCAACGCCGGCGAAAGCTACGTGGTGTACGGCCGCGCCAGCGGCTTTGGTGCCAGCATCGCCCTCAGCGCCGTGGCTGCGGGCAGCGGCGGCTTCGTTATCTATGGTCAGGATGCCGGCGACCAGTCCGGCCGCTCGGTCGCCTCGGCTGGCGACATCAACGGCGATGGCTTCGGTGACCTGATCATCGGTGCATTGCTGGGCGATGCGGCTGGCAATGCCAAGGGCAATGCGGGCGATAGCTACGTCGTGTTTGGCAACGCCAGCGGCTTTGGCGCCGGTATCGACCTGGGCGCCGTCGCGTCCGGCAGCGGTGGCTTTGTGATCTATGGGCCGGATGCGGGAGACCTATCGGGCTTCTCGGTGGCCTCGGGCGGCGACATCAACGGCGATGGCCTGGACGACCTGGTCATCGGCGCGAACAATGCCGATGCGGCGGGCAACGCCCGGGCGGATGCTGGCGAATGCTATGTGCTGTTTGGACGCACCAGCGGCTTTGGCGCCAGTATCGATTTGGGCGCGCTTGCTGCTGGCACGGGCGGCTTCGTCATCTATGGCCAAGATGTCAACGACGAAGCTGGCCGGTCGGTGGCCCGGGCCGGCGACATCAACGGCGACGGCTTCGGTGACCTGATCATCGGCGCGCCCTACGCCGACGCCGCCGGAAATGCCAAGGCCGATGCCGGCGAAAGTTACGTGGTGTTCGGCCGCTCCAGCGGCTTTGGCGCCGGCATCGACTTGAGCACCGTGGCTGCGGGCAGCGGCGGCTTTGTGATTTACGGGCAGGATCCGAACGACTTGTCGGGCTACTCGGTGGCCGCTGCCGGCGACCTCAACGGGGACGGTTTTGATGACCTGATCATCGGCTCGCCCTACGCCGACGCGACGGGCAATGCCAGAAGCGATGGCGGCGAGAGCTACGTGGTGTTTGGCAAAGCCAGTGGATTTGGCGCCAGCATCGATCTGAACGCGGTGGCTGCGGGCAATGGCGGCTTCGTGATTTACGGGCAGGATGCGAACGACTTGTCGGGCTACTCGGTGGCCGCTGCCGGCGACCTCAACGGAGACGGTTTTGATGACCTGATCATCGGCTCGCCTTTCGCTGATGCGGCTGGCAATGACAAGAGCTCTGCGGGCGACAGCTTCGTGGTGTTCGGCAAGGCTGGTGGCTTCGGTGCCAGCATTGAGCTTGCAGCGGTGGCTGCGGGGAGCGGCGGCTTTGTCATTTATGGCCAGGATGCCGGAGACCGGTCGGGCTACTCCGTGGCCGCGGCTGGCGACATCAACGGCGACGGCTTTGACGACCTGATCGTCGGCTCGCCATTGGGCGATGCAGCCGGTAACGCAACGTCCAGCGCAGGCGACAGCCATGTCATTTTCGGAGCGGACTTCACCCACACGGTAACGCATCAGGGCACGAGCAGCGCGGAAGTGCTTTCCGGCAGCGCCAGCGCCGACGTGATGTTCGGCGGCCTGGGCAACGACACTCTGATCGGAGCGGGTGGCCTGGATGTGATGCGCGGCGGCGCCGGCGACGACGTGTTGCGCGTGAGTGACCTAACATTCGCCGACCTTAATGGCGGCAGCGGCACCGACACTCTGGCGCTCACGGGAGCCGGCATGACGCTGGACTTGGGCGCAATCGCCAACACCCGCCTGACCGGCATCGAGGCCATCGACCTCACCGGCAGCGGCAACAACACGTTGACCCTCACGGCGCTGGAGGTGCTGAATCTCTCCAGCACCTCGAACACATTGCGCATCGATGGCAACGCCGGTGATCAGCTGACGCTCGGCGATGCGGGCTGGCTGCGGGGCGCGACGGCGGGGGGTTACACCAGCTACGTATCGGGCCAAGCCTTGTTGCAAGTTGCCAGCCAAGTGGCTCTCGCCAATGCACCGATTTATCTGGCAAACATCGCCGCTGGCAGCGGTGGCTTTGTCATCTACGGGCGAGACGCGTTGGACTCCTCCGGGGCTGCTGTTGCATTGGCGGGCGACATCAATGGCGACGGATTTGACGACCTGATCATTGGGGCGAGTGGTGGCGACGGCCCAAACAACGCCAACAACAGCGCCGGCGAGAGCTACGTGGTGTTTGGCAAGGCGGGCGGCTTTGGCGCCGCCATCAACCTGGGCGATGTGGCGGCAGGCAGCGGCGGCTTTGTCATCTATGGGCAAGACGCGGGAGACGTCGCCGGGTTCTCGGTCGCGCCAGCCGGCGACTTCAATCACGACGGGTTCGATGACCTGATCATCGGATCCGTTGGTGACGGAACTGCCAATTCAAAGGTCGATGCCGGCGAGAGTTACGTTGTATTCGGCAAAGCCACGGGTTTTGGTGCTGCCATAAACCTGGGCGACGTAGCCATTGGTGCCGGCGGCCTCGTCATATATGGGCGGGATGCAAACGACCGGTCCGGCTACTCGGCCACCGCAGCGGGCGACATCAATGGCGACGGCTTCGACGACCTGGTTATTGGCGCCCACTTCGGCAACGGTGCTGCAAATGCCGTTTCTCACAGCGGCGAAAGCTACGTCATATTTGGCCGTGCCAGCGGCCTCGGCGCCAGCATTGATCTGGGTGACGTGGCCGCAGGCACTGGCGGCTTTGTCATCTATGGCCAGGACGCCAGCGACTACTCTGGCCGATCGTTGGCCTCGGTCGGCGACATCAATGGCGACGGCTTCGGCGACCTGGTCATAGGGGCGACCGGCGGTGACGGTGCCGGCAATGCCAGAAGCGGCGTCGGTGAAAGTTACGTGGTACTTGGCAAGGCCGGCGGCTTTGGCGCCATCGTCAACCTGGGAGATGTGGCGGCGGGCACGGGCGGCTTTGCCATATACGGACGCGACACCAGTGACTATTCCGGGCTTTCTGTCGCATCGGCCGGCGACATCAATGGCGACGGTTTGGGCGATTTGGTGATCGGGGCTGCCTGGGCCGACGGGGCCGGCAATGCCGCAACTACTTCGGGCGAGAGTTACGTTGTCTTCGGCAAGACCAGTGGCTTGGGCGCCAGCGTCAACCTGGAGAGCGTGGCTGCAGGTACCGGTGGCTTCGTAATTTACGGGCGCGACGCAGGCGACTATTCCGGGGTTTCTGTCGCATCGGCTGGTGACATCAATGGCGATGGCTTCGACGACCTGCTGATCGGAGCGACGCAGGCAAGCGGGTCTGGCAACGCCGCCAGCAATGCGGGTGAGAGTTACGTTTTGTTCGGCAAAGCCGGTGGCTTTGGCTCCAGTATTGACCTGGACGATGTGGCAGCGGGTACCGGCGGCTTTGTGATTTACGCGCGGGACGCCGGCGATGATGTTGGTCGATCGGTGGCCTCGGCCGGGGACATCAACGGCGACGGTTATGACGATCTGATCATCGGTGCACCCTCCGGCGCCGGGCCCAACAACGATGCCACCAAAGTCGGCGAAAGCTACGTCATCTTCGGCCGCGACTTCAACGCCACGGTGACGCGCCAGGGCGGCGTCGGCGCGGACACGCTCTACGGCACTGCCGGCGCCGACGTCATTGTCGGTGGCCAGGGCAACGACACGCTCGTCGGCGCCGGTGGCGCCGATGTGATGCATGCAGGCGCAGGCGACGACATCATGTTCGTCAATGACCTGGGCTTTGCCCAGATGGATGGCGGCAGCGGCATTGACACGCTGGCGATCAATGGCTCGGCCCAGACGCTGGATCTGACACAACTGGCCAACACCCGCATCACGGATGTGGAGGTGATCTACCTCAGCGGCGCCGACAACAACACGCTGGTGCTAAATGCGTTAGGAGTCCTGAACCTCTCCAGCACGTCCAACACCCTGCGCGTCGACGGCGCGTTCGGCAGCAACCTGGTCTTTGCCGACACCGGTTGGACCAAGGGCGCCACCGACGCCAGCCACACCACCTGGACCAACGGCCAGGCCAGCATGCAGGTGGCGCTGGACGTCGCCGTGAGCAGCCACAGCATGCCGATCGAGCTGGGCGACATCGCCCGCGGCAGCGGCGGCTTTGTCATCTACGGGCAGGAAGCGGGAGACGGGTCCGGCTATTCGGTGGCGTCCGCCGGCGACATCAACGGCGACGGTTTCGATGACATGCTCATCTGGGCGATAGGTGGCGCCGGCGCGGGCAACGCGCGGGCCGGTGCCGCCGACAGCTACGTTGTATTCGGCAACGCCGGGGGCTTCGGCGCCCCGGTCGATCTGGGCGCGGTCGCCGCAGGCACAGGCGGCTTCGTCATCTACGGCCAGGACGCGGGCGACTACGCCGGCCATTCCCTGGCTTCGGCTGGCGACATCAATGGCGACGGCAACGCCGACCTGCTCATCGGTGCACCCAACGGCGACGGCGCCAACAACGCCAGAAACAATGCGGGCGAGACCTACCTGGTATTCGGCAAGGGCAGCGGCCTGGGTGCGCCCATCGATCTGGGTGACGTCGCCCGTGGCACTGGCGGCTTTGTCATGTACGGGCTGGACGCCGGCGACCAGTCGGGCTACTCGGTGGCTGGAGCCGGCGACATCAACGGCGATGGCTTTGACGACCTGATCATCGGTGCCCACTACGGCGACGGGGTCGGCGACCTCAAGAACAACGCAGGCGAAACCTACGTGGTGTTCGGCAAGGCCGGGGGTTTCGCTTCGGGCCTCGATCTCGGCGCGGCGGCCACGGGCAGCAACGGCTTTGTGATTCATGGCGTTGACGCTGGTGACCAATCCGGCAACTCGGTGGCTTCGGGCGGCGACATCAATGGCGACGGCCTGGACGACCTCGTCATTGGCGCCGCGAATGCCAGCGCTGCCGGAAACGGCACGAACCATGCCGGCGAAAGCTACGTCGTATTCGGCCGGTCCAGCGGCTTTGCCGCCCCCGTGGATCTGAGCGACGTAGCGTCAGGCAGCGGCGGTTTTGTCATCCGGGGGCAGGATGTCGGCGACTTCTCGGGTTGGTCGGTCGCATCTGCTGGCGATATCAACGGAGACGGCTTTGCCGACCTGATCATTGGCGCATTGCGTGGCGATGCGGCGGCCAACGCAAAGCTCGAAGCCGGCGAAACCTACGTGGTGTTGGGCAAGGCCGGCGGCTTCGGCGCCAGTATCGAACTCACCGCCGTAGCCGCAGGGACGGGCGGCTTTGTGGTGTACGGGCAGGATGCGGATGATCGATCGGGCTATTCGGTGGCAGGAGCGGGGGACGTCAACGGAGACGGTCTCGATGACCTGATCATCGGAGCAAACCGGGCGGGCGCGGCCAACAATTCGGCAACCTTCGCGGGCGATAGCTACGTCGTATTCGGGAAGCACGACGGGTTTGCCGCCAGCCTCGACTTGAGCTCGGTGGCCGCCGGCACCGGCGGCTTTGTCATCCACGGGCAAGACACCGGCGACTTTTCCGGGCGATCGGTGGCGCCGGCCGGCGATGTCAATGGCGACGGCTACGCCGACCTCTTGATTGGCGCGCCAGGCGGCGACGGGCCGGTCAACGGCACCAGCGGCGCCGGCGAAAGCTACGTCATCTTCGGCCGCGATTTCACCAACACGGCCAGCCAGATCGGCGGCGCCGGCGGCGATGCAATCACGGGCACCAGCCTCGCCGATATCCTGGTCGGCGGCCTGGGCAACGACACGCTCGATGGCCGGGGTGGCGCGGATGTGTTGCGCGGCGGCGCTGGTGACGACTTGCTGTGCGTGGCCGACCTCACGTTTGCCGATATCGACGGCGGCAGCGGCACCGACACGCTGGCGCTCACCGGTGCCGGCATGGTGCTGGACCTGACCCAGATCGCCAACACCCGCCTGACCGACATCGAGGCCATCGACCTCACCGGCAGCGGCAACAACAGGCTCACCCTCACGGCGCTGGAGTTGCTGAACCTCTCGGGCAGCTCGAACACCCTGCGGGTCGACGGCAACGCCGGCGATGTGGTTCATGCCGCGGGCACCTGGACCCGTGGCGCCAACACGCTGATCGGCAGCAACACCTACGCCGTGTACGCGCAAGGGGCGGCAACGCTGCAGGTGGAACTTGGCGTCGTGGCGAAGGTGGCCGAGGTCCAGCTCTCGGCTCTGGACGGAAGCAACGGCTTTCGCATCAATGGCGAAGCCGTGGGCGACTGGTCCGGCCGCACGGCCGCCTCGGCGGGCGATGTGAACGGCGACGGTCTGGACGATGTGATCATCGGGGCGTTCGTGGCCGGCCCTCACGGCGCGCAATCTGGAGCCAGTTACGTGATCTACGGATGGCCTGGCGGCTACCCCGCAGAATTCAACCTCGACGCGCTGGACAGCGCGCACGGCTTCAAGATCTCGGGCGAAGCGGCGGGTGACCGCTCGGGGTTCTCGGTCGCCTCAGCGGGCGATGTCAACGCTGACGGTTTCAGCGATCTGATCATTGGCGCCGACCATGCCGGCCCCAATGGCAACTATTCGGGTGCGAGCTATGTGGTGTTCGGAGGGCCTGGTGGCTTCGGCGCGAACCTCGATCTTTCGACGCTGAACGGCAGCAACGGTTTCCAGATCAACGGCGCGGCAGCGGGAGACAAGGCGGGCGCGTCGGTGGCCTCGGGTGGCGACGAGAAAGGCGACTGATTCGACGACCTGATCGACGGCGCCAACGATGCCGACCCGAACGGCGTTAACTCGGGCGCGAGCTACGTGGTGTTCGGCCGGCCCGGTGCTTTCGGCCCGAGCTTCGAACTCTCGTCTCTGAACGGCGCCAACGGCTTCCGGGTCTCTGGCGCAGCGGCCGGCGATCTCTCGGGCCGCTGGGTCGCCTCGGCGGGCGA
>JANMKM010000236.1:0-4035 GCA_031372035.1 Rhodoferax sp.
GGGGTTTGCTTGAAAAAAAGACCTGGCGCGGGGTTGCTGCGCCGCGCCGGGCTGCCGGCCGGTTTGGTTTCGGCGCCTTGGGCATGGCTTTTTTCACGCCCAACGCATCTTGCAGAAATAGTGTGAACAGGCCCTAAACGACACGCAGTGCGTTTGCTCTGTCCTCAACGGATCAATGGATTGCCACCTTGGGCCACAGGCGGATCAGCAGCAGGTACATTGCGGCCCCCGCAAACAGGGCGGCGGCGGCTATTTCCAGCGACAACTCGAACCCGACGGCATTGCCATGGCGTCGCAGCATCCAGGCCGCCAGCGGCGGCCCCAGGATCTGCCCCAGCCCGTAGAGCGCGGTCAGCAGACCCATGGCGCTGGCAATAGCCTGCGGGCGCAGGCGGCGTACCTCCTGCATCGCAAAGAAGGTGATGGCGGTGAACGGCACCCCCAGCAGCACGCTGCCGATGGCAAAACCGGCCAGGCTGGGGCTCAACACGCTGGTCAGCACGCCGCAGCCCTGGGCCACGTAGGCCGCCGCCAGCCAGTTGCGCAGGTCACCCGCCATGCGGATGCGGGTGCACAGCAAGGCTCCCGCGACCACGCCGCTGCCGAAGATCGGCCAGAACAGGTCCAGCCAGACCGAGCCCGGCATGGCCTGGCGCGCGATCACCGGCAAAAAGGTGGCGGTGATGATGTAGCCAAAGCCGGCCAGGCCATAGGCAAAAGCCAGCACGGCCAGTTCGGTGCCAAACTCCCGCGCTGGCGCGGGTGCTGGCGCCGAAGCCGGGCTTGCCGGCCCCGGCGCTGCAACCGGGGCCGGAACCACGAACACGGCCCAGACACTGGCCGTGAGGCCAGCCGCCAGCACACCAAACAGCGCCCAGCCGGCAGCCGCGGGCCAGCCCAGCGCCACCATGCCACTGGCCAGCAAGCCGCTGAGCACGATGCCGGCGCCGGGGCCGGCATACATCACGCCGCCCAAGGCGCTTGCGTTGTGCTGCGCCAGCTGCGCCAGGCACCAGCCCGAGGTGAACACGAACACCAGGGCACTGGCCACACCCGCCGCAAAGCGCAACAGCGGCCACAGCAGCCCCCAGGGCAGCGCCATCGCCAGCGTGAGTACCGCAGTGGCCACCAGCCCGGCACGCAGCAGCGTGGTGCCCACCGGTGGCGGCAGACGCTGCCAGCGCCGGCTGAGCCACGGCCAGAACATGCACAGCAACGCCCCCACCAGATAGCCCAGGTAGTTGGCGCTGGCCAGCCAGCTGGCTGCGGGCAGGTCCAGTACGCCATCGTGCAGCATCATGGGCAGCAGCGGCGTGAAGGCAAAGCGGCCAATGCCCATGGCCACCGCCAGCGCCACCATGCCGGCCAAGGCGATGGCGCGCGGCGCAGGGGCCGATTCAGCCAAGGCCATCAGCACCCCCCGCTGCGAGGTCCGGCCAAACCCGGGACGCTATCAAACAAGGAGTTCTCCGTGCTTATTCCATGAGCCTTGCGGGCAATTTCCCCTTCTCAAACACCGCCCTGTGGATGGGTCGGGTCGATCCACAGCACCTGCTCGGGCGACTCCGCCGGCGCGATGTCCAGATTCACCGCCACGGCCTGACCGTCACTGCGGCACAGCACGCACTCCAGCGCCTCCGTGGGGCTGGCATTGATCTCCTGGTGCGGCACATAGGGCGGCACGTAGATGAAGTCGCCAGGCCCGGCCTCGGCCACAAATTGCAACCGCTCGCCCCAGCGCATCCGCGCCCGGCCCCGGACGACGTAGATCACGCTCTCCAGGTGTCCATGGTGGTGCGCGCCGGTCTTGGCGTTGGCATGGATGGTGACTGTGCCGGCCCAGAGCTTCTGTGCTCCGACCCGGGCAAAGTTGATTGCCGCCTTGCGGTCCATGCCTGGCGTTTGGGCGGTGTTGCCATCGAGCTGGTTGCCCGGAACGACACGCACGCCGTCGTGCTTCCAGGGCTCGGTGGGGGTGTCGTGATCGTGATCGGTGTGAGGGTGGTCGTGACTCATGGCGTCACCACCTCGCTCTTGGGCCAGCCGCCGCTGATCACGCGTTGACGTGCGAGTTCGGCGCCTTTGGCGAGAGCTTCGAGCTTCTTTTGCGCCACCTCACGGCTCATGGGTGCCAGGCCGCAATTGGTGCAGGGGAAAACGCGCTCGCGCGGCACGAACTGCAGTGCCACGCCGATGGCTTCGGCTACCTGCTCGGCCGTCTCCACCACATCGCTGGCGACATCGATCACGCCCACCATCACATCCTTACCCGCAAGCAGGGCCATCAGATCCGGCGGCACGTGGGAGTGGATGCACTCCAGGCTGACCTGCTGGATACTGCTGCGCGCCAGCGCCGGGAACACCTGCTCATACTGGCGCCACTCCTGCCCCAGGGTGTTCTTCCAGTCCACATTGGCCTTGATGCCGTAGCCATAGCAGATGTGGACCGCCGTGGTGCAGGTCAGGCCCTGCGCGGCCCGCTCCAGCGCCGCCACGCCCCAGTCGGCGGCGTCGGCCATGTAGACAATGAAGGCCGGCTCGACAAACTGGATGAAGTCCACACCATCGGCTTGCAGCGCCAGGGCCTCCTGGTTCAGCAGCTCGGCAAAGGCGAAGGCCATTTTCACCTTGTCGCCGTAGAAGCGGTCGGCCACGGTATCGACGATGGTCATGGGCCCGGGCAGCGTGAACTTGAACTTGCGCCTGGTGGCGGCGCGCGCCAGCTGGGCTTCGAAGGCATGGACCCGGCCCTTGAGCTTGAGGGCCGCCACCACCTGCGGCACCTGTGCTTCGTAGCGGTTGTCGCGGATGCCCATCGTCACTTTGTGCTCGAAGTCGATGCCTTCCACCTGCTCCAGAAAGCCGTGGACAAAATGCTGGCGGGATTGCTCGCCGTCACCAATGATGTCCAGTCCCGCCGCCTCCTGGGCCCGGATCCACATCAACGTGGCATCGCGCTTGGCCTCCAGCAATTCGCCTCCGGTGAGCTTCCACTGCGGCCAGAGCTTCTGGGTTTCCGCCAGCCAGGCAGGCTTGGGCAGGCTGCCGGCAATCGAGGTTTCAAACATGTGTGGGTCACTCCGTGATGCAAGAGGGTGCGACCGATCATCGCAGCAAGCACGGCTGCGGCAAAGGCGAATCTGCCCTGACTTTGGCGGCCTGTTCATAATCCCTTGCATGCCACCGGCCACCACCACCAGCTCAGGAGTACTGATCATCGGCTGCGGCTTTGGCGGTCTCGAGGCGGCCAAGGCGTTGCGCCACTGCCCGCTGCCGGTAACCCTGCTGGACCGCACCAACCACCACCTGTTCCAGCCGCTGCTGTACCAGGTGGCCACGGCCGGCCTCTCGGCGCCGGCGATTGCGGCGCCGATCCGGCACCTGTTCCGCGGCCAGCAAAACCTGACCACGCTGCTGGGCGAGGCCACTGACATTGACCTGCGCTCTCGCCAGGTGCACCTGCGCGACGGCAGCACGCTGGACTACGAACACCTGGTCGTGGCGGCAGGCGCCACCCACAGCTACTTCGGCCACGATGCCTGGGCCGCGCATGCGCCAGGGCTCAAAACCCTGGACGATGCCTTCGAGATCCGCCGGCGCATCCTGCTGGCCTTCGAGGCGGCGGAGCGCGAGCGCGACCCTGCCCTGCGTGCCGCCTGGCTCACCTTCGTCATCGTCGGCGGCGGACCCACCGGTGTGGAGATGGCCGGCACGCTGGCCGAGATTGCCCACCACACGCTGACCGGCGAGTTCCGCCATTTCGACCCGGCCGCCGCGCGGGTGCTGCTGCTCGAAGGTGGTGAGCGGGTGCTGCAGAGCATGCCTGCCCCCTTGAGCGAACGCGCCCGCGAGCAGTTGGAGGCACTGGGCGTGGAAGTCCGGCTGGGCCAGCGCGTGGTGGCCATCGACGCCACCGGTTTGCAGGTGGAAACGGCCGGACAAGCGCATGAAACAAGCACGAACAGCTACCGGATCGATAGCAGATGCATGGTCTGGGCGGCTGGTGTGGCAGCCTCCGGCCTGGGTGCAGTGCTG
>JANMKM010000251.1:0-6699 GCA_031372035.1 Rhodoferax sp.
CCTGTGGCTCGGGGCGGCCAATGGTGGGGCGCAACTGGTGGAGTACCGCATCGACGGCACGGGCGTGCTCACCGAGCTCAGACGCATCGACACGCGCGAGCAAAACATCAACCAGAACGATATCTCGGGCCTGGGCTTTGCGGCCGACGGCGCCCTGTGGGTCAGCTCCACGCAGGGCGAGATCTATCGCATCAGCGTTGCGTGACGGAAACCGGATGTGCCATTGAAAGCAGCTGACAGTGGTGCAGGTGGGTTCGGGCTGACGGCACTCCATGGCTAAGGCCGGGCTGCACCAGATCGGCCCGTCGGAGCCGCTGACGCCGAGTACGGCTGCCAGCGGCTTGGCCTTGGTGCAGGGTCTCGGCGCGTGGCTGGAGCAGACTTGCCAGCGCCTGGTTGGAACGACTGCCGCCATCATCGTCATCGGCGGTGACGCTCCAGACAGCTTCGAGCTTGCCACGGCCTGGCCCAGTCAGCCGGCCGCACTGCACCTGGTGCCGCTGTCCGAACGTTGCCTGGGTACTGCCGACGTGGTGGTGCACGAGGAAGCCGGCGTTGTCAGTGTGGCCACGCCGCAGATCGTGCCCGGCGCCCGCAGCTGTGCGCTGGTATTGCAGGTGCGCAGCACCACACTGTCAGCAGCGGAGATCATCGCGGCGGCCGCCACCGCCAGCCGCTTCCTGAGCCAACTGGTGCTGGGCAACTTCGCCGACCTGCAGGCGCCGCAGCGCGAGCAGCTGAAGCAACACAAGCAGTTGCTGGAGCTGGTCTGCCAGCCCCAGGTGTTTGTCCAGTCGGCGCTGGAAACGGTCAACTGGGTCGCCACCCAGTTTGCCTGCATCCGGGTCGGTTTGGGTCTGGTGCAAAAGAACGGTGTACGGCTCCAGGCCCTGTCGCATTCGGCCTGGTTTGACCGGCGCAGCCAGGCGGTGACAGCGATCGAGAACGCCATGGACGAGGCGCTGGAGCAACGCCACAGTGTGGTCCTGCCGGCCCTGGCACAGGGGCGCGCGATGATCGCCATCGCACACCGCGATGCGGCCCAGGGGCAGGCCGTGTGCAGCGTGGTGCTGGCGGGCGGCGGCGGTCTGGGTGCCGGCGTGCTGTATCTGGAGCGCTCCGCCGCCGAACCTTTCACAGCGGCTGAGGTGCGCAGCCTGGAGCAGATCGGCCAGCTCATTGGCCCCGTGCTGGAGGCCAAGCAGGCAGCCTATGGCTGGCTCGGTGGCCGGCCACGACTGGCATGGCAGGCGTTCGTGGAGCACCTGCGCGATCCGCGCCGGCCGGCGCTGCGCGCGGGCCTGGTGCTGGCGGCTTTGGCGCTGGCAGCCTTGACGCTGGTGGATACCGCCTGGCGGGTCAGCGCCGACGCCGCCATCGAGGGTGAGCAGCAGCGCGTGATCCCGGCGCCGTTCGAGGGCTTCATTGCCAGCGCATCGGTCAAGGCCGGCCTGGTGGTGCGCCAGGGCGAGCCGCTGGCTGAGCTGGACACGCGGCAGATCCGGCTGGACTTCCAGCGCTGGGCGGCCGAAGTGGCACAGCACGAAAGCCGTTACCGAGATGCCCTGGCCCGGCACGACCGGCCGGCAGCCGCGATGGCGATGGCCCAGATGCAGCAGGCGCAGGCCCAGCGGGCGCTGGCCGAAGACAAGCTGGCCCGGGCCCGGCTGACCGCACCCTTCGATGCGTTTGTGGTCTCCGGTGATCTGTCGCAGCACATTGGCAGCCCGGTGGAGCAGGGCAAGGTGCTGTTCGAACTGGCGCCGCTGGACTCCTACCGGGTGGTGCTGAAGGTGGACGAGCGCGATATCCGCTCGGTGCGGGTCGGGCAGAGCGGCTCACTGATGCTCGCCGGTCTGACCGAAGAGCGGCTGGCCCTGCATGTGAAGAACATCTCGGTGCCTGAGGCCAGCGACGGCCGCAACGTGTTCCGGGTGGAGGCACAGCTGGACCAGGCCAATGTGCGGCTGCGCCCCGGTATGCAGGGTGTGGCGAAGATCGAGGCCGGCGAGCGCAGCCTGCTCTGGATCTGGACCCATTCGGCCTGGCAATGGCTGCAGCTGCAAGCCTGGAAATGGAGCCCGTGAGATGGCGGGCGCCTTCCTCAGCGACAACTGGTACCGCGTGGCCGCTCTGCGCCCGCGGCTGAGCGAGCATGCCCGCGTCAGCCGCCAGCGCTTCCGTGGCAAGCCCTGGTACGTGGTGTACGACCGTGTCACGAACCGCAGCTACCGCTTCTCCCCCAGTGCCTGGTGGCTGGCTTCGCAGCTGGACGGCGCCTGCGCAGTGGATGTCGCTTGGCAGCGCGCCGTTTCGACCCTGGGCGACGAAGCGCCGTCCCAGGACGAAGTGATCCAGCTGCTGGGACAGCTGCACAGTGCCGATCTGCTGGTCAGCGAGGCCAGCCCCGACAGCGAAGAGCTGCTGAAGCGCCGTAGCCAGCAGTCCCGGCCAAAATGGCTCAGCGGCCTGCTCAATCCGATGGCGGTGCGCATTCCGCTGTGGGACCCGGACCACTTCCTGACGCGCTCCATGGCGGCGGTCCGGCCGCTGTTTGGCGGCGTTGGTTTGCTGCTGTGGCTGTTGCTGGTATTGCCAGCCATGTTTCTGGCGGCCCAGCACTGGCAGGAGCTGGGCGGCAACCTGTCGGACCGGCTGCTGTCGGCCAGCAACCTGCTGGGCCTGGCCCTGGTGTTTCCGCTGGTCAAGCTGCTGCATGAATTCGGCCACGGCTATGCGGTCAAGGCCCATGGTGGCGAAGTGCACGAGGCCGGCGTGATGTTGCTGGTGCTGGCGCCTGCACCCTATGTCGATGCCTCGGCATCCACCGGTTTCAAGTCCAAGTGGTACCGTGCCTTCGTCGCTGGCGCGGGCATGATGACCGAACTGCTGCTGGCCAGCCTGGCGCTGTTCGTGTGGCTCAACATCGAGCCTGGCATGGCACGCACGGTCGCCTTCAATGTCATGGCGATCGCCGGCGTCTCCACCCTGGTGTTCAATGGCAACCCGCTGCTGCGCTATGACGGCTACTACATCCTGTGTGACCTGATCGAGATCCCGAACCTGGCCCAGCGCGCCAACAGCTACTACGGCTGGCTGGTGCGTCACCATCTGTTCAAGGACCGGGATGCCTTGGCGCCGGATGCCAGCGCTGCCGAGAAGCGCTGGTTCCTGGTGTACGCGCCGGCGGCCTTCTTTTACCGGGCGCTGGTGTCACTGACCATCGCCCTGTTCATTGCCAACCAGTACTTCTTTGTGGGCGTGCTGCTGGCCATCTGGTCCGTGGCCGGCCTGATCCTGTTTCCGGCATTCAAGAGCCTGCGCTTCCTGCTGGCCAGCCCGGCCCTGGCGCGCAGCCGGCCCAGGGCGCTGGCCATCAGTGGTGCTGCCGCGCTGCTGCTGGGTCTGGCCGTGACCTGGATTCCGCTGCCAGCGTCTTCGGTGGTACAGGGCGTGGTCTGGGTGCCCGAAGGTGCCGAGGTGCGGGCACAGGGCAACGGTTTTGCGCGCGCCGCCGCGCCGCCGTCGATGTCACAGGTCAAGGCGCAGCAACCCCTGCTGGCACTCGAGGACCCGGACCTGGTCGCGCGCTTCGCCGAGCAACAGGCCAAGGTGAGCGAGTTGCAGGTGCAGTCGGTGCTGGACCTGGCCGAAGACCGCAGCCGGGTGGCGCAGTCGCGCGAGCTGCTGGAGCGGGAACTGCGTGCCTGGGAAGACCTGGAGCAGCGGATGCTGGAGCTGGTCACCACGGCCCAGACGGACGGCAGCTTCCTGCGGGCCCAGAGCGAGGACCTGACCGGGCGTTACATCAAGCGTGGCGAATTGCTGGGCTATGTGGTGGGATCCGGTACACGCACTGTCCGTGCGGTGGTGCCGCAGGCCGAAATCGGCCTGGTGCGCAGCGCCGTGCGCGCGGTGGAGGTGAAGCTGGCAGACCGCATGGACGAGCATTTTGCGGGCCGGATCGCACGCACCGTTCCGCAGGGCAACGAGAAGCTGCCAAGCAAGGCGCTGAGCATCGAAGGCGGGGGCGAGTTTGTGCTGGACCCGCGTGACCCCGCGGCCCTGCAGACGCTGGACAAGGTGTTCCAGCTTGACATCGCGCTGGCGGACAGCCCGCCCGATCTGCGCATCGGCACCCGGGCCTATGTGCGCTTTACGCTCGAGCCCGAGCCACTGCTGACACAGATGTTCCGGCGGGTGCGCCAGCTGTTCCTGGCCAGGCTCCATGTCTAGAGCCACCATCGCAGCCTGGCATTGCCGGCCCAGCGCCGACTGGTCAGCGCCTGAACGCCAGTCCACGGTGCTGGGTGGCGCTGACCGCTGGCTGGCTGCCCTGGCCGGCCGCGTGGCACTGGTCCTGGATGGCGCTGAGCGCCGCCGCCTGCGCCGCTTTGCTGCACAGGCGACACGGCAGTGCGCGCCACTGACGCAGCTGGACGCTGCGGCACTGGTGGAGCGCAGCGCCGCGCTGCGCCATGCCCTGCTGCACCAGGGCCTCACCGACGCGCTGGCGGCCCAGGCGTTTGCGCTGGCCAGCGAGGCCTGTCACCGGCTGATCGGCAAGCGGCCGTATCCGGTGCAGCTGATGGGTGGCTTTGGTCTGCTGCGCGGACGGATGATTGAAATGGCCACCGGCGAGGGCAAGACCCTGACCGCGGTGCTGCCGTGCCTGACCCTGGCGCTGGCCGGCGTGCCGGTGCATGTGATCACCGTCAATGACTACCTGGCGCGACGCGATGCGGCCCAGGTGCGCCCCGTGTTCGCGCTGTTCGGGCTGTCAGTGGGCGTGGTCACGCATCTGGAGAGCGACGAGGCCAAGCGCCAGGCTTATGGCTGTGACGTGGTCTATTGCGTCAACAAGGACCTGGTGTTCGACTACCTGCGTGACACCCTCAAGCGCCGCCCCACCAGTGACGTGGCCGAGCCGGGCGCGCAGCGCGGCCTGTACTTTGCGCTGGTGGATGAAGCCGACAGCGTGTTGGTGGACGAAGCCCGCACGCCGCTGATCATTGCCCGCGAACGCGCAAATGCACAGCAGCGCGCGGACGCGGAGTTCGCCCTGGAACTGGCCCGGACCCTGGCGCCGGAACACTTCAAGGCCGAGCAGCAGGGCCGGCAGTTCCGCCTCACGCCTGCCGGCCAGAGCTTCCTGAAGGACCGGGTCGCCCGGCTGGAACAGGCCACTGCCTTGTGGCGCATCACCCGGATCCGCGAGGAGCGGGTGGAGCAGGCACTGTGCGCGTTGCGCGCGTATGCACGTGGTGCCCAGTACGTGATCCAGGACGACAAGATCCAGATCGTGGACGAATTCACCGGCCGCATCCTGCCCGACCGGACCTGGGAACGCGGCCTGCACCAGATGATCGAGGTCAAGGAAGGGCTGGACACCACGGCACCACGCGAGACCATCGCGCGCCTGACCTACCCCGAGTTCTTTGCGCGCTACATGCAGATCGGCGGCATGACCGGTACCGGCAGCGAAGTGGCGGGCGAGATCCGGGCCAACTTCGGCATGCAGACCGTGCGCATACCCACCAACCGGCCGCGCATCCGCCGGGACCTGGGCGTGCGTCTGTTCGCCCGCTCCGACGCCCGCTGGAACGCGATTGCCGCCCGCGCCATGGCACTGGCTGGCGCCGGCCGCGCGGTGCTGATCGGCACCCGGTCGGTGGCGGCCTCCGAGGAATTGAGCCGGGTGCTGGACGCGCTGGCGCAACCGCACCGGGTGCTCAATGCCCTGCAGGACGACGCCGAGGCCGAGATCATCGCCATGGCCGGACAATCGGGCCGCATTACCGTGGCCACCAACATGGCTGGACGGGGTACCGACATCGACCTGAAGCCGCAGGTGCGGGCCGCTGGCGGCCTGCATGTGATCCTGTCCGAATTTCATGAATCCCGCAGAATCGACCGGCAGCTGTCCGGGCGCTGCGGCCGGCAGGGCGACCCCGGCTCCTGCGAAGCCATGGTCAGCCTGCAGGACGAGTTGTTCCTGCAGTTCAGTCCCTGGCTTGCGAGTACCCTGTCCCAGCGCTATCAGGGCCAGGCGGAATTACCCGGGAGTTGGGGGCGGGTGCTGCGCTTCGTGGCCCAGCTGCGCGCCGAAAGCAGAAACCTGCAGATCCGGCGCCAGGCATCGGCCCGCGGCACCGAGATGCGGCGCGTCACGGCATTTTCAGGAGCACAAGAGTGAAGTATTGGCGAATCTGGATCGACATCGGCGTGGCAGCAGGCGCGCTGCTTGCGTTGGCTTCGAGCCAGGCCGGGCAGTTTGACTGCCTGATCGAGCCGCGCCAGACCATCGAGGTGCGTCCGGCCACGGAAGGCCTGATCAGCAGCGTGCATGTGCAGCGCGGCGACATGGTGCGCGCCGGGCAGGTGCTGGTGGAGCTTGACTCTGGCCTGGAGCGGGCCAGCGTGGACGCCGCCAAGTACCGTGCCGAGATGCTGGGCGCCGTGAAATCGCGCGAGAGCAGGGTTGCATTTCTGGCGCAGAAGTCCACGCGACGCGACAACCTGGTGAAGGACAACTTCATCTCCGTGCAGGACCGCGATGAGACCGCGGCCGAGCACCAGCTGGCCGAAGCTGAACTGCTGGACGCGCGCGACAACAAGGCGCTGGCGGCGCTGGAATACCGCCGCACCATGGAGCAGTTGCGGCTGCGCACCATCCGCAGCCCGGTGGACGGCGTGGTG
>JANMKM010000256.1:0-2502 GCA_031372035.1 Rhodoferax sp.
GAACATGGTCGGCCCGGCCTACACGCTGCGCTACATCCCGGCGCGCGAGGACATCGACCACATCGGGGTGTTCCTGGACCACGGCCATCCGCAACGCCGGGCGGTGGAAGAAATCCCCGCCGGCCATGTGCTGGTGATGGACAGCCGGGCCGATGCGAGTGCAGCATCGGCCGGCTCCATCCTCGTCACGCGCATGATGGTGAGGGGTGTTGCCGGTGTTGTCACCGATGGCGGGCTGCGCGACAGCCACGAGATTGCCAAACTGGCGATTCCCAGTTTTTGCCAGGGCCCCTCGGCCCCCACCAATTTGATCAAACACCATGCGGTGGACCTGAACGTTCCGATCGGTTGTGGTGGTGTGCCGGTGTACCCGGGTGACATCGTCGTGGGTGACGCAGAGGGCGTGGTGGTGATTCCCCAGGAGATCGCTGAAGCGGTGGCCGGCGAGGCCGGCGCACAAACCCTGTTCGAGGACTTTGTGACCGAGCAGGTACTGGCCGGGCGCGGCATCTTCGGCCTGTACCCGCCCACCGATCCCAGGACGGAAGGCCAGTTCAAGGCCTGGTGCGCTTCGCTTTCTGACAAGGCATGAAGATCGACCGCCTGCGCGTCTTCATGTCGCGCGACAAGGACCGGCCACGGGTCATCGTGGCCATGGACACCGACGCCGGCATCACCGGCTGGGGCGAGTGTTACAACCATGGCCCCGACCTGGCATTGCTCCCCCTGCTGGACTACCTGGTGACCTTCCTGAAAGGCAAGGATCCGCGCCGCATCGCCTTCCTGGTCCATTACCTGATGCAGCAGACGCGCTTCCCACCGGGGGCGCTGGGCCTGGCGGCGATTTCGGCGCTTGACCACTGCATGTGGGACATCTCGTCCAAGACGCTGGGTGTGCCGGTCTACATGCTGCTGGGCGGCCATGTGCGCGACCGCGTCAAGGTCTACGCAGGTCTGTACACGGCGCCTGACCCGGCCGCCGCCCGCGACGAGATGGACGCCTTGCAGCAGCAGTGGGGCATCACGGCGTTCAAGCTCAGCCCTTACCGCATAGACATTCACCGCAACCGGTGGGGTGAAGTGGTCCGCGCCGCCGCCGAGTACTTCCGCCAGTTGCGCGAGACCGTGCGCAGCGACTACGAGATCGCCTTCGACGCCCACGCCAAGATTTTCGAGACCGCTCAGGCCATGCAACTGGCCAACGCGCTGGCCCCGTACGACCCGTTGTTTTTCGAGGAGCCGCTGCGCCCGGAAAACATCGAAGCCTGGGGCGAACTCAAACGCGGCACGCAATGCACGCTGGCCACGGGCGAATCACTCTCCAGCCGATTCGAGTTCCAGCGCCTGCTGGCGGTGCGCGGCTGCGACATCATTCAGCCCGACATCTGTGTAGTGGGTGGCTTGCTCGAAATGTGCTAGATCGCGGCACTGGCCGAAACCCACTACGTGACGATCGCACCGCACAACCCGATGGGGCCGCTGGCCACGGCGATCAATGTGCACTTCAGCGCGGCGCAGACCAATTTCCGCATCCTCGAATACCGCCTGCCGCATGGCCCGGGTTACGTGTTCGGCACCGGCAACAACGAAGCTGCGCGCGCCAGCGGCCCGCAAGGCGCCTATTACGTGAAGGATCCGTACCTGCCCAAGGATGGCTATTTGGAACTGCGCCCGGACCGCCCGGGATGGGGGGTGGAGATGGACGAGCAACTCCTGGGGACCGAGGAATACATCCATTGGGAACGCAAGGTACCGGTCAAGCCGGATGGGTCGACGGGGTACGCCTGAGAGACAAAATTCAGTACTCGGAAGGCTGGAAAGCGTCACCACTTCATAGTAGACTTCTGAGTAATGGAACTCATCGAAGCCCTTAAACGCCCGGAAGGTAAAACGCTTGAGTTCAAGCGAGACCTGTCCTCGCCGGACGGCGCGCTGCGAACCATAGTGGCCTTCGCCAACACAGCCGGCGGAACCCTCCTGATCGGAGTTGAAGACGCTACTCGTCAGGTACGCGGTGTAAAAGAACCGCTCGACCTGGAAGAGCGGCTTGCCAACATCATCAGCGACAGTATCAACCCGCGCCTTGCGCCCGAGTTGGAAATCTTGCCCTGGCGCAACACACACCTGCTTGCCGTACAGGTATATCCCAGCGCCGTTCGTCCGCACTACCTCAAGCGCGAGGGGCCAGAGGCGGGGGTATATGTGCGAGTGGGTTCAACCAACCGGCTCGCAGACCGTGAAATGATTGACGAGTTGCGTCGTTTCTCGCGCGGCCAAGCGTTTGATGAGCAAGCCATGCCCGAACTTGACTCTGAAGCAATCGACTTCAGAGCCGTTACCGAGTCGTTCGCTTCGGTCCGAAAGCTCAAGCGAGCTGACCTTGAAACCCTGCGTATGGTCATTACCCACCAGGGGAAAAAAGTACCCACGATTGGTGGAGTCCTGCTTTTCGGGCGTGACCGATCTGACTATTTTCCAGATGCCTGGATCCAGGCTGGTCGC
>JANMKM010000261.1:0-2355 GCA_031372035.1 Rhodoferax sp.
GTGCGCGCCGGCAGGTCACGAACGGGCGGGCTCGCTGCCGGCGCACCAGCGACAGGCGCCACGAGACCAGGCGCATGCGCCTGTGGCAGCTCGATCCAGAAGGTGCTGCCCTGGCCCGGCGTGCTGGCAGCGCCCATGGAGCCACCCATCAGTTCCACCAGCCGGCGTGTGACCACCAGACCAATGCCGGACATGCCACCGCCACCCGGCTCCGGTACCGACCGGTCCAGCGACTCGAACAACATCTCCAGCTGCTCGGGCGACATGCCGGCGCCGGTGTCGCGCACACTGATGTGCACCTGCGGCCCGGCATCGAAGCTGCAATCCACATGCACCGCGCCACCCACCTGGTTGTACTTGACCGCATTCGACAGCAGGTTCACCAGCACCTGCTTGACCCGGGTGCGGTCTGCCTTGACGAAACAGGGCTGGGCAAATACGGGGAAGCGCATGCGGACACCTCGGCGCTGGGCCAGCGGCTCCACAAGCACCTGACACTCGTGCAACACGGTGTCCAGCGCCATCGGCTCCATCGACCAGGACTGGCGGCCGGACTCCAGCGTCGCCAGGTCCAGGATCTGATTCACCAGTTCCATCAGATACCAGCCGCCCTGCAGAATCTGGGCCAGGCTTTCGTGCTGCGCCGCGTTGGGCGCCGGCTCACCCGACTGCAGCAGCTGGGCAAAACCCAGAATGGCATTCAGCGGCGTGCGCAGTTCGCGGCTCACGTTGGCCAGAAAGTTGGCCTTGGCCAGGTTCGCCCGCTCCGCAGCCGCCCGGCCGTCGGCCAGCAACTGCTGCGCCTGGCCCAGCGCATCGGTTGTCTGCTGCGCCTCCAGTTGCTTGCGCGCAGTGATGTCAGACACAGTCACCAGGTAGCCGATGGCGGCGCCCTGGGCATCCTGCAGGCTTGACACCGCAAACGCTGCCGGGAAGCGGCTGCCATCCTTGCGCACGGCCCCCATCTCGAAATTGTCGTCCTGCCCGTGGGCGGCAAGCAGCACCAGCGCTTCAAATCCCGGAGCCACCGGACTGCCCCGCTCCCGGCCCAGCAGCACAGCGCGCGCCATTACATCCAGCGGGTCGCAGAAGTGGATGGGCGTTGTCTGCTGCAGCACGTCGCTAGCGGCGTAGCCCAGCAGTTGCTGCGCGCCGCCGTTGAACAGCTGGATGCTGCCGGCCATGTCCGTGGCAATCAGGCACAGGCTGTGGCTGTCCAGGATCGCATCCTGAAAGGCCGCCGGCGGGCCCGGGTCCTGGCCGCCAGATGCTGTGGTCGGCATGCCGCTGGATTGGTCGCGCATGGCGCGGCTAGTTGTTGAGGATCAACTGCAGGATGATGCCGGTGGCAATGGCGACCAGCACATAGTCGCCGCCCGACTGCACCCAGTGGTAGCCGCGCGGTGGTGCGCTCAAACGGTGGCCACGCCAGTCGTCCACCACATACATCCGGCTGCGGTAGTACTGGGGCATGCGGTCACCCCGGTAGTACTGATGGTTCGGGCCGGCGCCCCGGGGTCCGCGGTCGTTGTCCCAACGGGCCTGCGGCTGGCCGCCGCGGCGGTCGTACTGCTGGTTGCGGTCGTCACGGCGTTCATATTGGCGGTTGCCGTCGTCGCGGCGCTCCGGCCCGCGACCCTGGTTGCCACGCTGCTCGCCCTGGCGACCATCCGGACGCGCCTGCGGCGGGCCGCCGCGCTGCGCAGATGTATCCGGATTCCGGTCATTGCGACCCGGGTAGTTCTGGGCCGTGGCCGCCTGCGCAGCCAGCAGGCTGATGGCCAGAACCGTCAACGGCAGTAGTTTGTGTTGCATGGCGTGCTCGATGTGAGGGGGTCAGCGGAAGCGGACGTCACCGAACAGTCCCAGGACGCCGATCACGATCAGGTAGATGGCAACGATGTAGTTCAGCAGTCGCGGCATGACCAGGATCAGGATTCCTGCCAGCAGCGAGACCAATGGTGCAAGGCTCAAAGTCATGTTGATGTTTCTCCTTGAAGGCAGTCTGATTCGGGCCGCGCCGATGGTCTGTGCGTTGCAGCACATTGCAATTGCTGATTGGCGACCATGTTCAGTCGCGCTGCTTGTCGCCCCCTCACCCCAACCCTCTCCCCAGAGTACGGGGGCGAGGGAGCTGCACTTGCCCCTCTCTCGGGTACTGGCGAGATTGCCCGCATGTGCCCCCTCTCGGGTCGGGGCGAGGGAGCCCGTACTAGCCCCCTCCTGCAAGGGCGGATGCTTCCTGCCCGGCATCGGCAAAAGCCAGGCCCGCAAGCCCCTCTGGGGTAACAAGAATGAGAGCCCGCCCAAATGGGCAGTCATGGAACCCGTATGTGATTGTAAGGCCGCGCCCAC
>JANMKM010000275.1:0-16665 GCA_031372035.1 Rhodoferax sp.
GCCAGCGCCGACATCCGCAACCAGGGCACGGTCGTGTCCGTGGCGGACGGCATCTGCCGCATCCACGGCCTGTCCGACGCAATGGCCGGCGAGATGCTGGAGTTCCCGAAGAACACCTTCGGCCTGGCGCTGAACCTGGAGCGCGACTCGGTCGGCGCGGTGATTCTGGGCGAATACGAGCACATCTCCGAGGGCGACACCGTCAAATGCACGGGCCGCATCCTGGATGTGCCGGTCGGCCCGGAGCTGATCGGCCGCGTGGTCAACGCCCTGGGCCAGCCAATCGACGGCAAGGGCCCGATCAACGCCAAAATGACCGACGTGATCGAAAAGGTTGCGCCAGGCGTGATCGCCCGCCAGTCGGTGAGCCAGCCGATGCAGACCGGTCTGAAGTCCATCGACTCGATGGTGCCCGTTGGCCGCGGCCAACGTGAGCTGATCATCGGCGACCGCCAGACCGGCAAGACGGCCGTGGCGATCGACGCGATCATCAACCAGAAGGGTCAGAACATGACCTGTATCTACGTGGCCATCGGACAGAAGGCCTCGTCGGTGAAGAACGTGGTGCGCTCACTGGAACAAGCTGGCGCCATGGAATACACCGTGGTGGTGGCTGCCACGGCTTCCGAGTCTGCCGCCATGCAGTATGTGTCGGCCTATTCCGGCTGCACCATGGGCGAGTACTTCCGCGACCGCGGCCAGGACGCCCTGATCGTTTATGACGACCTGTCCAAGCAGGCCGTGGCCTACCGCCAGGTCTCCTTGCTGCTGCGCCGCCCGCCAGGCCGCGAAGCCTACCCCGGCGACGTGTTCTATCTCCACAGCCGTCTGCTGGAGCGCGCTGCCCGCGTCAACGCCGATTACGTAGAAGCCTTCACCAAGGGTGAGGTCAAGGGCCGGACTGGCTCGCTTACCGCGCTGCCGATCATTGAAACCCAGGCCGGCGACGTGTCGGCTTTCGTGCCCACCAACGTGATCTCGATCACCGACGGCCAGATCTTCCTGGAAACCTCGCTCTTCAACGCCGGTATCCGCCCCGCCATCAACGCCGGTATCTCGGTGTCGCGGGTCGGTGGTGCAGCCCAGACCAAGCTGGTCAAGGGCCTGTCCGGCGGCATCCGTACCGATCTGGCGCAGTACCGCGAACTCGCGGCCTTTGCCCAGTTTGCTTCGGACCTGGATGAGGCCACCCGCAAGCAGCTGGACCGTGGCGCACGCGTCACCGAACTGCTCAAGCAGGCCCAGTACAGCCCGCTGCCGATCAGCCTGATGGGCGCCACGCTGTTTGCCGTGAACAAGGGCTTCCTCGACGATGTGGATGTCAAAAAGGTGCTGTCGTTCGAGCACGGCCTGCATGCCTACCTCAAGGACAAGCACGCCGCGCTGCTGGCCAAGCTGGAAGCCGACAAGGCCATGGACAAGGACGCCGAGGCTGAAATGACCGCCGCCGCGACCGCGTTCAAGAAGACTTTTGCCTGATTCCCGTCTGAGCCCCGAAGGAGCCAAGCATGGCAGCAGGTAAGGAAATACGCGGCAAGATCAAATCGGTGGAGAACACCAAGAAGATCACCAAGGCCATGGAAATGGTGGCCGCGTCCAAGATGCGCAAGGCGCAAGAGCGCATGCGTGCCGCGCGCCCGTACTCGGAAAAGATTCGTGCCATTGCCGCCAACCTGGGCAAGGCCAATCCGGAGTACGTGCATCCGTTCATGAAGACCAACAGCGCCAAGGTGGCCGGCATCATCGTGGTGACCACCGACAAGGGCCTGTGCGGCGGCATGAATACCAACGTGCTGCGCGGTGTCACCGTCAAGCTGCGCGAACTGCAGGCGGCCGGCATGCAGACGCAGGCCGTGGCCATCGGCAACAAGGGCCTGGGCTTTCTGGGACGCATCGGCGCCAAGGTGGTGTCGCATGTCACGCAGATGGGCGACACGCCGCACCTCGACAAGCTGATCGGCCCGGTCAAGGTGCTGCTCGACGCCTACGCCAAGGGTGAGGTTTCGACGGTGTACCTGAGCTACACCCGCTTCATCAACACCATGCGCCAGGAGCCGGTGGTGGAACAGCTGCTGCCCCTGTCGGCGGCCAAGATGGAAGCCGAGGCGGCGGCCGATGGCAAGCGCCATGGCTGGGACTACATCTATGAGCCCGATGCCAAGGCGGTGATCGACGAACTGCTGCTGCGCTACGTCGAGGCGCTGGTGTATCAGGCGGTGGCGGAGAACATGGCGTCCGAGCAGTCGGCACGGATGGTGGCGATGAAGTCAGCCACCGACAACGCCGGCAACGTGATCGCCGAGCTCAAACTGGTCTACAACAAGACCCGGCAGGCTGCGATCACCAAGGAACTTTCAGAAATCGTGGCGGGTGCCGCTGCGGTTTGATCAACGGTTGGATTTAGATTTACCTTAATTGGGGCGAAAAATGGCTCAGGCAGAAACTCTGGTGCAAGGCAAGATTGTTCAGTGTATTGGCGCGGTGGTCGACGTGGAATTTCCGCGCGACAAGATGCCGCAGATCTACGATGCACTGAAGATGGAAGGGTCGGCATTGACCCTGGAAGTGCAGCAGCAGCTGGGTGACGGCATTGTCCGCACCATTGCCCTGGGCTCTTCCGACGGCCTGCGCCGCGGCATGATGGTGGGCAACACCAAGTCTCCGATCATGGTGCCGGTGGGCAAGGCCACACTGGGCCGCATCATGGACGTGCTGGGCAACCCGATCGACGAGCGCGGCCCGGTCAATTCCGAACTCACCGCGTCGATCCACCGCAAGGCTCCGGCCTATGACGAACTCAGCCCTTCGCAGGAACTGCTGGAAACAGGCATCAAGGTGATTGACCTGGTGTGCCCGTTTGCCAAGGGCGGCAAGGTCGGCCTGTTCGGCGGCGCCGGTGTGGGCAAGACCGTGAACATGATGGAGCTCATCAACAACATCGCCAAGGCGCACAGCGGCCTGTCGGTGTTTGCCGGCGTGGGCGAGCGTACCCGCGAAGGCAACGACTTCTATCACGAGATGATGGAGTCGGGTGTGGTCAAGTCCGACAACCTGCCCGAATCCAAAGTGGCCATGGTCTACGGCCAGATGAATGAGCCCCCGGGTAACCGGCTGCGCGTGGCGCTGACCGGCCTGACCATTGCCGAGTCGTTCCGCGACGAAGGCAAGGACGTGCTGTTCTTCGTGGACAACATCTACCGCTACACCCTGGCCGGTACCGAAGTGTCGGCGCTGCTGGGCCGCATGCCTTCCGCCGTGGGCTACCAGCCAACGCTGGCCGAGGAAATGGGCCGGCTGCAGGAACGCATCACCTCCACCAAGGTTGGCTCCATCACCTCGATCCAGGCCGTGTACGTGCCGGCCGATGACTTGACCGACCCCAGCCCTGCCACCACCTTTGCCCACCTGGACTCCACCGTGGTGCTGAGCCGTGACATTGCCGCACTGGGCATCTACCCGGCCGTGGACCCGCTGGACTCCACCAGCCGGCAGCTCTCGCCCAACGTGGTGGGTGAAGACCACTACAACACGGCCCGCGCCGTGCAGGGCACGCTGCAGCGCTACAAGGAACTGCGCGACATCATCGCGATTCTGGGCATGGACGAGCTGGCACCCGAAGACAAGCTGGCCGTGGCCCGCGCCCGCAAGATCCAGCGTTTCCTGAGCCAGCCCTTCTTCGTGGCCGAAGTGTTCACCGGCACTTCCGGCAAATACGTGTCGCTGGCCGAGACCATCCGCGGCTTCAAGATGATCGTCAACGGCGAATGCGACCACATGCCTGAGCAGGCCTTCTACATGGTCGGCGGCATTGACGAAGCCTTCGAAAAAGCCAAGAAGATCTAAGCGGGTGCCACTATGAACACCATCCACGTCGATGTGGTCAGTGCCGAAGAGTCCATCTTCTCGGGCGAGGCGCGCTTTGTCAGCCTGCCCGGCGAATCCGGCGAGCTCGGCATCTACCCGCGCCACACGCCCCTGATCACGCGCATCCGCCCCGGCTCGGTGCGGATCGAGAAGGCCGACGGCACCGAGGAGTTCGTGTTCGTGGCCGGTGGCGTGCTGGAAGTGCAGCCGCAATGCGTCACCGTGCTCTCCGACACCGCCATCCGCGGCAAGGACCTGGACGACGAGAAGGCCAACGCCGCCAAGGCCGCGGCTGAAGAAGCCGTGAAGAACGCCAAGAGCGATATCGACCTGGCCAAGGCCACGTCCGAGCTGGCGGTGATGGCAGCGCAGATTGCAGCCCTGCGCAAGTACCGGCAAAAACGCTGAAAGTTGGCGTCAGTCACCACTGACTGATGCCAACAACCCAGGCCCCGGAGCGCAACCCGATCCACCCTATGGCCAAGGCAAAAGCACCGGTCGCATCCCTGGGCGGCAGCGCCGACGAAGTCGAGGTGCTGTTCTATGAGGCCCTGCGGACCGGCGACCTGGAAAAGCTGATGTCCTGCTGGGCCGACGAGGACGACATCGTTTGCGTCCACCCCGGCGGCCCGCGGCTGGTCGGCGCCGGCGCGATCCGCGCGGCCTTCGACGGCATGTTCAGCAATGGCAGCATTCAGGCCTGGCCAGAGCGGGTGCGCAAGGTAGATGCCATGGCCAGCTCGGTCCACAACGTGCTGGAACGCATTGACGTTGCTACACCGCAAGGTCCGGCCCAGGCCTGGGTACTGGCCACCAACGTCTACCACAAGACCGCACAGGGCTGGAGGCTGGTGGTGCACCATGCCAGCCCCGGCAGCCAGAACGACGCGCCGGACGTGGGCAGCGCCCCACCGGTGCTGCACTGAACGCGCCGGTGCTGCAGGAAGTCCGGCGCAGCATGAACTACACCGCCCCCTGGTGGTTGCCCGGCGGCAACCTGCAGACCATCTGGCCTGCGCTCTATGCGCACCGCTATGCCGGGCCGCACCCGCAGTACCGGCGCGAGCGCTGGACCACACCGGACCAGGACTTCATCGACGTGGATTGGCTGGAGCCGGACGCCGCTGGCCCGCTGCTGGTGCTGTTCCATGGCCTGGAGGGTTCGTCCCGCAGCCACTATGCCGAAGCCTTTGCCGGCTTTGCCCGCGAACAGGGCATGCGCTTCGCCGTGGCCCACTTTCGCGGCTGCAGCGGCGAGCTGAACCTGGGGCCGCGGGCCTACCATTCGGGTGACCATGCCGAGATCGACTGGATCCTGCGCCGTTTTGCCACGCTGCACAGCGGGCCACTGCTGGCGGTGGGTGTGTCGCTCGGCGGCAATGCCCTGATGCGCTGGGCGGGCGAGCTGGGGCCGGCCGCCGGTGCAGTGGTGCGCGCCGTGGCCAGTGTCTGCTCGCCGATCGACCTGGCAGCCGGCGGCTACGCCATTGGCCGCGGCTTCAACCGGCTGGTCTACACCCGCATGTTCCTGAACAGCATGAAGCCCAAGGCGCTGCGCAAGCTGCAGCAGCACCCCGGGCTGTTTGACGCCGAGGCCCTGGCGGCAGCGCGGGATCTGTACGAGTTCGACAATATCTTCACCGCGCCGTTGCATGGCTTCAAGAGCACGGAAGACTACTGGGCCCGGGCCTCGGCCAAGCCGCATCTGCACCGCATAGCCGTGCCGGCGCTGGTGGTGAACGCCCGCAACGACCCTTTCGTGCCGGCCTGGAGCCTGCCGCACCAGAACGAGGTGGGCGAGCATGTGGTGCTGTGGCAGCCGGCGCACGGCGGCCATGTGGGTTTTCCGCAGGGGCGGCTACCCGGCCATGTGCAGACCATGCCGCGGGCGGTTGGCGGCTGGTTGCGCTCGCAGTTGGAGTAAGAATGAGCCATGGATGACATCGTCAAACAAGCCCTGGCCAAATGGCCCAATGTCCCTGCCTGCTACGGTTGGCTGGGGCTGGACGCCCGTGGCAACTGGTATATGCGCGATGACCGCACCCAGGCCATCGGCGCCTTTGCCAGTGGCCGCTCCGGTGCCAAGGGCTCGATGCTCAAGCACGAGAAGCTGATCGCCTTCATCGAACGCAACTACGCGGCAGACGAGGCCGGGCGCTGGTCGTTCCAGAACGGACCGCAGCGCGTCTACGTGGAGCTGGAGTCCACACCGCTGGTCTGGCGGGTGCAGGCGGATGCCCGGGTGCTGGCCCATACCGGTGCGGCCGCGCAGGTGCGCGGGTGCTTTGAGGACGAGCAGGGCCGGGTGTACCTGGACGCAGACCTGGGTTTTGGTCTGGTGCATACGCAGGACGTGGCCCAGGTAGCGGACGCCATCGAGGCTGGTGTGTGGGCCGCACAACCGGTGCAAAGTGCCGACCTGCCACAGCGTTTTGGCTATGTCGTCAGCCCCCAGGCACTACAAAAAAAGTAGTATTCCGTGCTTTATCCATGCGCCTTTCCGAGTGAAATGGCCATGAAAAAAGGGCGCCGAAGCGCCCTTTTTGCCGCCGTGGCGTGTTTACTTGCTACCGGAGGCCGCTGCGGCCGGTGCCGCAGCACCCGATGCGCCAGCCGCAGGGGCTGGGGCCTTGGGTTCGGCAAACTTGCCGCCGCTTGCATTGGCCATGTAGACCACGGCGCGGCTGATCTCCAGCTCTTCGAAATCCCCGCCACTTTGCGCACCCATGGCGCCCTTGCCCTTGAGGGCCGAGGTCAGCAGGGCTTCATATCCGGTCTTGATACGCGGTGCCCAGGCGGCCGCATCACCAAACTTGGGTGAGCCTGCCAGGCCGGCCGTGTGGCAGGTGGTGCACTGGGCCTTGAACACCTCTTCGCCATTTTTCAGCGCACGGTTGGCATCGCGGATCTCGACCATGCCAACCTTGCGGATGCGCTCGGCCACAGACTTTTCCGCGTTGCTGGAGCCGGCGGCGGGCTTGTGGTCAGAGACAACGTAATACACCAGGCCGATGATGGCAAACACCGGCACCACGAACGAGAAAAACACGGCCATCAGCAATTGCTTGGGGTTCTTGATCGGGCCCGTGTGGTCTTCTTCGTGGCTGGTGTCGCTCATGGTGTCCTCGGAATGGCTGAAGCGGGGAAAGCAGCGGTGGATTATAGCGGCCGCCCCCTCGAGCGGCCGTTGGCGCAAGAGTGGCGCGGTATGCTTGCGCCATGGCAAGCAACGCCCTCTGCACAACCCCACGGACCCCTGGAGCCGCAGCATGGCGCTGACCCGCCGCGGCGTGTTGCTGGCGGGCGCCGGGGTTGCTGGCGCCCTGGTGGTGGGCTGGGGCGTTATGCCACCGCGCCAGCGTATCCGTGGCAGCAGCTTGCCCGCCGTGAGCGCCGGGCAGTTTGCGCTCAACGGCTGGGTCACGCTCGCCGCTGACGGCACGGTGACGGTGCAGCTGGCACGCAGCGAGATGGGCCAGGGTGTGTCCACCTCGCTGGCTATGCTGCTGGCCGACGAGATGGACGCCGACTGGGCCACGGTGCGCACCCAGGCGTCGCCCATAGCCAGCATCTACAACAATGTGGCCACGGTGGTGGATGGCCTGCCCTTCCATCCGGACGACCACGGCATGCTGCAGCGCACGCTGGCCTGGTTCACGGCCAAGGCCATGCGCGAATTCGGCATCATGGTCACGGGTGGTTCCTCCAGCGTCAAGGACCTGTGGCTGCCAATGCGCCAGGCTGGTTGTGCTGCTCGCGGCATGCTGGTTGCGGCCGCGGCCCGACGCTGGAATGTGCCGCCCGGAGAATGCCGCGCGCAAGCCGGCCGCGTGCTGCACGGGTCGGGCAAGGAGTTGGCCTATGGCGCACTGGCTGAAGACGCAGCGCGCGAGGCCATGCCCGACAGCCTGCAGCTCAAGCAGCCAGGCAGCTTCAACATCATCGGCAAAGCGGTGAAGCGGCTGGACAACGCTGCCAAGCTCAACGGCACTGCCCGATTCGGCATCGATGTGTTGCCGCCGGGCATGCTCTACGCCAGCGTGCTGATGTGCCCCACTCTGGGTGGCAGCGTGCGCAGCTTCGACGGTGCTGCGGCAGCCGCCATGCCGGGCGTGAAGAATGTGGTGGCGGTGCCGCCGTTGTTTGGCGCCACCGGCGGCGTGGTGACCATTGCCGACCGGCCCTACCGCGCAACGCGGGCGCTGGAGCAGGTGGCCGTGCAGTGGGACGCCGGAGCGGCCGCGGCCATGGACAGCGAGCAGATCCTGCAGCGGCTGGCGCAGGGCCTGGACGACCAGAAGGGCTTTGCCTTCTACAGCACGGGCGATGTGGAAGCGGCGCTGCAAGGGGCGGCCAAGCGCATCCAGGCCGAGTACCGCGCACCCTACCTGGCGCACAGTGCGATGGAGCCGATGAACTGCACCGTGCTGCTGCGCGACGGTCGGGCCACGGTCTGGGTCTCGACCCAGGTGCCGGACCTGGCACGCATGGCCGTGGCCAAGGTGCTGGGCCTGGCGAGCGAGCAAGTGGACGTGCTGGTGCAGTTTCTGGGTGGCGGGTTTGGCCGCCGGCTGGACGTGGACTTCATCGCCCAGGCCGCGGCCATTGCCAGCCATGTGCCGGGCACACCGGTCCAGACCATCTGGTCGCGCGAGCAGGACCTGCAGCACGACTTCTATCGCCCGGCCTGTGTGGCCCGCTTTGAAGCCGGCTTTGACGCCGCGGGCGCTCTGCAAGCCTGGCGCAATGTCTCCACCGGCCAGGCCATCGTGCCGCAGATGCTGCGCCGGGTGGTTGGCGTGCCCGGCGCGCTGGACAAGACCGCGTCCGAAGGCGCGTTTGACCAGGCCTACGAGTGGCCCAACGCCCGCATTGCCCATGCGGCGGTGGAGCTGCCAGTGCCAGTGGGCCTGTGGCGCTCGGTGGGCCATTCGCACCAGGCCTTCTTCAAGGAATCGTTTGTGGACGAAGCGGCGCACGCCGTGGCGCAGGACCCGGTGGCCTTTCGCCTGGGCCTGTTGCAGCGGCATCACCGGCACCGTGCCGTGTTGGAGACCGTGGCTGCCATTGCTGACTGGGGCCGGCCCCTGCCACCCGCGGCAGACGGAGCACCGCAGGCCCGCGGTGTGGCGCTGCACCAGTCGTTCGGTAGCGTCGTGGCCCAGGTGGCCGAGGTGTCGCTGGCGCCGGACAAGAGCATCCGTGTGCACCGCGTGTGGTGCGTGATCGACTGTGGCCTGGCCGTCAACCCGAACCTGATACGCCAGCAGATGGAAAGTGCCGTGGTTTTTGGTCTCTCTGCCGCGCTCTACGGTGGCGTGAAGATCGTCCAGGGCCAGGTGCAGCAGAGCAATTTTCATGACCAACCGGTGCTGCGTATGCCGCAGTGTCCGGTGGTGGAGACCAAGATAGTCCCCAGTACCGAGCCGCCCGAGGGCGTGGGCGAGTCCGGCACGCCGCCGCTGGCGCCGGCCGTGGCCAACGCCATCTTTGCGCTCACGGGCCAGCGCCTGCGCAGCCTGCCGCTGACGCTGGCGTGAAGGGGCGCAGCGTGCAACACAGGAACGCTGCTCGCCATGCAACACGGGAACGCCCATGGTTGAACTGAAGCTCAATGGCAAGGTGGTGCAGGTGGACACCGAACCCGACGCGCCGCTGCTCTGGGTGCTGCGCGCTGACCTGCAGCTCACCGGCACCAAGTTTGGCTGCGGCAAGGCGCTGTGCGGCGCCTGCACCGTGCACCTGGACGGCGCGCCGGTGCGCTCCTGCGTCACGCCGCTCTCGGTCGCCACCGGGCGCAGCGTCACCACCATCGAAGGCCTGGACGGCCCGCAGGGCCTGGCGTTGCGCGCCGCCTGGACCTGCGTGGACGTGGTGCAGGGCGGCTACTGCCAGAGTGGCCAGCTGATGTCGGCCTGCGCGCTGCTGCGCTCCAAGGCTCAGCCCACCGACGCCGAGATTGACGAAGCCATGGCTGGCAACATCTGCCGCTGCGGCACCTACCAGCGCATCCGCGCGCCGCCATCCACAAGGCCGCCAATGCCCTGGAGGCCGCAGGCGTGGTGCCCATGCCCGCTGCCGCCCGGAAGCAATAGCGTCGCCGGTACAATCGGGTTGAAATCTATCGCGGCTGTAGCTCAGTGGATAGAGTATTGGCCTCCGAAGCCAAGGGTCGTGGGTTCGATCCCCGCCAGCCGCACCAGTCGTTAGTCTCAAAAAGACTCGAATCCCCTCAGAACCCGCTCACTCCCCAGTGAAGCGGGTTTTTTCGTTGGCAACGCTGCAAATAGAGTAGTTTGCGGCCATCGCCCAGAGACAGAAGCTACAAAAGTCCCAGCATGGGACTAAAATCGGACCATGCGGGTCATCGCCCTATCCACTCTCAAGGCGTTCTGGGCTGGCGGCGCGCCGTATCAAGATGTGCAGGAGCCGGCGCTGGCTTGGTACCGCGATGTGCTGCAGGCCGACTGGGCTGCGCCAGCGTCGGTGAAGGCACAGTTTCGCAGCGCCAGCATTCTGAAAGACGGCCGGGTGGTGTTCAATCTGGCCGGCAACAAGTACCGGCTGGTGGTGTGGATCAACTATCCGTATCGGGTGGTGTACATCCGGTTCATCGGAACCCACCGCCAATACGATGCAATTGACGCGCAGACAGTCTGACTGAAGGAGAGCCACGCATGGACATCAAACCTATCCGTACCAAGGCCGACTACAAAGCGGCGCTGAAAGCCGTGGAGTCGCTCATGGGGGCGAAGGCGCGCACATCCGAGGGCGACAGGCTCGATGTGCTGGTGACGCTGATCGAAGGCTATGAGCGCCAGCACTTTCCCATGGAACTGCCGGACGCGGTGGAGGCCATCAAGTTCCGTATGGAGCAGCAGGGTCTCACGCCCAAGGACCTGGAGCCCCTGATCGGCCGCAGCAACCGGGTTTACGAGGTGCTCAATCGCCGGCGCGGCCTGACGCTGATGATGATCCAGAAGCTGCATGCCGGGCTGGGCATTCCGGCCGAAAGTCTGCTCAAGCAGACGGCCGTTTCACACAGAGCCGCCTGACGCCGTTGGGCGTGCCTCCTTGGCTCACCCCATGCAGACCCCGGGTATGGGCCGATGGGTGAAGCCGCACATGCGCGTGTGATCCCCTCGGCGCACCAGTCAAACGCAGGCCAAGGTCAACAGACCGCCAGAAGCCGGCATGCAGTTTTGCAGCGCCAGCTCTTTGCCGGATGCGCTATAAAAGCTGTAGTACTCTACGCTTTGCCCATGAGCTTTGACAGCCAGTTCGCATTGACGAACGGTGCAGAATGGCAGAGTGGCGATAGCTTCGCAGCTTCACCGAGAGAATCCTTATGACGTTGCAGGAATCCATAAAGGTCTGCTTCTCCAAGTACGCTGACTTCAGTGGCCGGGCTTCGCGGCCAGAGTACTGGTGGTTCTTCCTCTTCCTGGTGCTGGGCAGCGTGGTGATCTCGCTCTTCAGCCAGGTTGCAAGCTGGGTCTTTTCGCTGGCCACACTGATACCGGCCACTGCAGCGGCCACCCGCAGGTTGCATGACACCCAGCGCAGCGGCTGGTGGCAATTGATCGTCATCGTGCCGGTTGTCGGCTTTATCGTGATCCTGGTGTTCCTGGCGCAAGAGGGCAAGGGCGAGGCCAGCGTCTAGCGGCAGCGGTGGGCGCGCCGGAGGGCGTTTGTATGCACGTGGCGATGGACATGCATAGAATTTCGCGTTTTCGTTGCATGTGACAGCCTAGCCAGAGCTTACTGATGGACATCTCCCCCGACTTTGAACAACAGCTGGATCAATTCCTGCGGCTTGCAGGGAAGCAGGCCTTCGGCAATCCGACACCAGCAGTCTTTGGAGAGTGGTTTGCGCAAGCCGTGCCCAAGGTCCTGCCGGCGTTGCTGGAAAAAATACCCGCTGATTCGATCGAGGTGGCGCACTTTTTGCAGGTCGCCGGACGCAGTCTGTATGGCGAGTTGCCCATGCCAGCCCATGGTCTGCAGGCCGTCGGGCAGCTCAAGCAAGGGCGCAACGAACCATGTGCCTGTGGGTCGGGCCGCAAGTTCAAGCACTGCTGTGGTGCGATGGCCATGCTGCCCCTGTTCGGTGGTCTGAACCTGTTGCGCTATGTGCTGGACGCTTCCCCCAAGAGCAGACTGTCCAGCGTTGCAGTCAGCAAGGCCAGCATTGACGCGGTGGTGGATACCGCCTACCAGTGGAACGAGGAAGGTGGCCATGCCCGTAGCGCCGCATTGCTGGAGCCGTACTTTCAGATCCACGGACCGTTGGACGCCCGGCTTGCCCCGCTGTTCAACCTGTTGATGGACAGCTGGCTGGCCCTTGGCCACCCGGCCAAGCGCGAGCGACTGATCAACGAAATCCTGTTGCGTGGCGACAGGATCCTGCGCAGCGACGCACTGCAACGCTTTACCGGCATGCTGGCCGACCGCGGCGACTACACCCGCGCCTGGCGCATGTTCAGGCTGGCCAGTGAACTGAACCCCAATGACCCGGCATTGAGTTTTCTGGAGGTCACTACCCTCATGAGCGAGGGGCGACCCACTGAGGCCCAAGGCCGGGCACAGTGGTGGGCCGCGTTCCTGACCAAGCAGCGTGATCCGGCCCTGGCCGATGCCATCGACAGCTTGCGCGAGATGGCGAAGGATCCCCACGGCGGCATGATGGCCGTGGCGATGAAGGCCAATGACCACTGGCGGCGTCTTCATGAATTGCTGCTGGCTGCCCCGGCGCCGTTGCTGCGGCATCACTTTGACGTCTTCACCGAAAACGATGAAGACGGGAAATCGCACCGGGTCGCCGCCGAGTTGGTGCCGGATGCGGAACTCGCCCGTCTGGAAGAGCGCTGGCGGCAGCTGTTCCAGCAGGTCAAACCCGCGCTGACCTCCGTGCACAACGACGCCAGCGAAGTGTGGGACAACGCTGCCGGCTGGCTTGACCTGCTGCAGCAGAACACGAGCCTGTGGTACGGCTTTGACGTGTTGGATGATCTGGTCATGGCAGTGGACACCATCGGTTTGCACGGCGTGCCGCAACGCCTGTTGGTGCCGATAGCGGAGCGCGCTGCCGAGCAACTGCGCTTGACGCTGGAGTCGATGCCGGGTGACCCGGTCGAATGCCATTGGGGGGTGTGGCCCAACCGTCCGGCGTTGCGGCCGGTAGCGCATTTGGCTTTCTACTGCAAGGAGGCTGGCAACTGGGAACGGTTCATGGAGCTGGCCCATTGGCTGGTGTTCCAGCTCAACCCCAACGACAACCATGGCTTGCGTGACGACCTGTCCTGTGCCTATGTCCGGTTTGGCCGTTGGGCTGACGTACTTGCCGTAGAGAGCCGCTATGGCGACGGCATGGATCCGACCTTGACCGTGAATGCTGTGCTGGCCACCTACGCGCAGGGTGATGCCGAGGCTGCCGAGCGGCGACTGCGGCAAGCCGTGCAAGACCATGGCGGCATCATGAAAATGTTGCTGCAGCGCGTTCCACCCAAGCCCGTACCGCCGGACGGCGTCGGGATTCTGGTGGGCGGCAAGTATGAAGCCTGGCTATACGTCAGCGCGATGCGTCCCTATTGGGAGCAGTATCAGGCCATTGGCTGGGCACGTGCGTTGCTGGCCAAGGTGGCGTGCGACGCGAAAACCCAGCCGCCCGAACAGAGCAGCTTGTTCTGACCAGGTCATGCTCCCTTGAGCGCCAGCGCCTCGTCATACAGTACATTGCGCGAGGCCCCGGTGATCTCGGCTGTCAGCTTCACCGCAGTCTTCAGCGGCAGCTCGGCCATCAGCAGCTTCAGCACGTCGAGCTCGCGCGTGTCACGCGCAGCCGCGGGGCCGGGGTGCAGCACCAGCACAAACTCGCCGCGGGCGCGGTTCGGCTGCTCGCTCAGCCACGCGGGCAGGGCCTGGCAGGCAACGGTGGCGATCTCCTCGAACTGCTTGGTCAGTTCGCGGCCCACGGTCACCGGCCGCTCGCCCAGGCTGACCAGAGCGCCGGCCAGGGCCTCGATGCGGTGCGGTGCCTCCAGCAGCACTACGCTGCGCGGCTCGCTGGCCAGGGCGGCGACGGCACTGGTACGCTCGCCAGCCTTGGCTGGCAGAAAGCCGGCAAAGATGAAGGCGCCTACCTGGCCCTGGCCGGTCTCGCGCACGCCCGCTACGCTCAGGGCCGCGGTCACGCTGCTCACGCCGGGTATGGGCAGCACACGCAGGCCTTGTGCCCGCACCACCGCCACCAGGCGCGCGCCGGGGTCGCTCACGGCGGGTGTGCCGGCGTCACTGGCATAGGCAATGCGCTGGCCCTGGCGCAGCCGCTCCAGCACCAGCGCGGCGGCTTGCTCCTCGTTGTGCTGATGCACGGCAATCAGGCAGGCGGGCGCGCGGTCCATGCCATAGGCGCGAAGCAGCGCCTGGGTGTGGCGCGTGTCCTCGCAGGCAATGGCGTCGGCCAGTTCCAGCACATGCAGGGCCCGCAGCGAGATGTCGGCCAGGTTACCGATGGGCGTGGCCACCACGTACAGCGCGCCTTGCGGATAATCCTGGGAGCCTGCGGCCTCGCGCGCCGCAGCCAGGGTGGAAGCAAAACTCAATGGTGTTCCCTCATTTCGGTCCGGGTCCGGCCGCGGCCACTCCCAAGCAGCTGGGCGATGCGGCCGAGGAGCACGCTCTGCGCCATATGCAGGCTGCCGGGCTGCGCCTGGTGCAGCGCAATTATCGGACGCCGGGGCGCGGCGGCGGCGAGATCGACCTCATCATGCGCGACAGCGATGACACTCTGGTGTTCGTGGAGGTGCGCAAGCGCGCGGCCGACAGCCATGGCGGTGGCGCGGCCAGCGTGGGCGCTGTGAAGCAGCGGCGCATTGTGTTCGCAGCCCGCCACTACCTGCTGCGCCTGGCCAGTCCGCCGCCTTGCCGCTTTGACGTAGTGGACATCGGGCCGCAAGGCGTGCAGTGGCTGCGCGCCGCCTTTGACGCCACCTGAACAGGTGGTCTGCCGCAGGCCGGACATTACATCTGGTTGCGTGTGGCGCGGTTATCATGCCCCCCATGCTTGAGCAACGGATTGAACAGCACTTCATCGACAGCGCTGACCTGAAGTACCAGGCGGCGCAGATTCTCAGCAAGCCGATTGCAGCCGCGGTGCAAGCCGTGATGGCCTGTGTCACCAGTGGTGGCAAGGTGCTGGCTTGCGGCAATGGTGGATCGGCCGCCGACGCCCAGCATTTCGCGGCCGAGTTTGTCGGCCGCTTCGAGCGCGAGCGGCCGGAACTCGGCGCCATTGCCCTGACGACCGACAGTTCCATCATCACTGCGATTGCCAACGACTACGACTTCACCAGCATCTTCTCGCGCCAGGTGCGGGCTCTGGGCTCGCCGGGTGACGTGCTGCTGGCCATCAGCACCAGCGGCAACTCGGCCAATGTGCTGGCGGCGATCGATGCCGCACACGAACGGGAGATGACCGTGGTGGGCCTCACCGGCCGCGGTGGCGGCAAGATGACCCACGCGCTGCGCGACACCGACGTACACATCTGCGTGCCGCACGAACGCACGGCGCGCATCCAGGAGGTCCACATCCTGGCGTTGCATTGCATTTGTGACGCGGTGGACGCGCAGTTGCTGGGCGAACAGGAAACACCTCCATGAACATTCGCTATTTGCGTTTCTCCCTGCGTTCCCTGGTGCCGGTGGCACTGGCGGCCGTACTGCTGGGCAGCTTGAGCGCCTGCGCGCCTCTGGTCATCGGCGGCGCCGCCTTCAGCACGTTGGTGGCGACCGACCGACGCACCTCTGGCGCCCAGATCGAAGACGAAGGCATCGAGCTTCGGGCCGTGAGCCGGGTGCGCGATGCCGTCGGCGACCGGGTGCACGTCAACATCACCAGCTACAACCGCCAGGTGCTGCTTACTGGCGAGGTAGGGGACCCCAAGGACAAGGAGACGATCCAGCAAGTGGTCTCACGCGTGGAGAACGTGCGCAGCATCGTCAACGAACTGGAAGTGATGGGTAGCTCGTCTCTGACGCAGCGATCATCCGATTCGCTGATTACGGGCAAGGTCAAGGCCGCGATGGTTGATGCGCGGGACCTCTACGCCAACGCTTTCAAGGTGGTGACAGAACGTGGCACCACCTACCTGATGGGCCGCGTCACCAAGCGCGAGGCCGATCGCGCCGCCGAAGTGGCCCGTGGCACCTCGGGCGTGCAAAAGGTGGTGCGGGTGCTGGAGATCATCTCCGACGCCGAGCTGCAAAGCATGTTGCCGCAGCTCACACCGACCGAAACCAAGCGCTGATATGGCTCCCACGGTCGCTCGCTACGCGTAGCTCCCTGCCCTCCAAGAGGGCGTTCGCGCCTTGGGGCGGCCCGGCGGCGCTCGGGTTGGCTGCACACCGGACGCAGTAGTTCAGCGCAGGCGCCGGATCAGGCTGGAGGTGTCCCAGCGTTGCCCACCCATGCGCTGGATGTCGGCATAGAACTGGTCCACCAGTGCGGTGACTGGCAGCCGGGCACCATTGCGCCGGGCTTCGTCCAGCACCAGGCCCAGGTCCTTGCGCATCCAGTCCACGGCAAAGCCGAAGTCGAACTTGTCGGCCACCATGGTTTTGCCACGGTTGTCGAGCTGCCAGCTTTGAGCCGCGCCCTTGCCGATGACGTCGAGCACCTGGTTCACATCCAGCCCGGCCTTTTGGCCGAAGGCGATGGCTTCGCTCAGACCCTGCACCAGGCCAGCAATGCAGATCTGATTGACCATTTTGGTGAGCTGGCCGGCGCCGCTGTCGCCCATC
>JANMKM010000336.1:0-13297 GCA_031372035.1 Rhodoferax sp.
GTACAGCATCGTCGCCAGGCCCGCGCAGCAGGTCAAAGTCGCTGACCACCTGCACCACGCCATGGGCCACGCCGGCGAAGGCCTGCGCAATGCCGGTCAGCTCGGCGGCGTCGGCTGCGGATCCGGGCGTCTCCTTGCCCTGCGATGTGCGGTGGTTGTCGGTACGACCGGTGCTGAAGCCGGCGGCACCGCACTGCAGTGCTTCATGCAGCAGGGCGCGCATGGCATCGATGTCGGCGGCGCTGGCAGCTTCGCCGGCGCGCGCCCGCTCACCCATCACATACATGCGCAGTGGGTCGTGCGGAACCTGGACCAGGTAGTCCAGGCTGCGCGGTGTCTGATCCAGGGCGTCCAGGTACTGGGGAAAAGTCTCCCAGCCCCAGCGGATGCCCTCATGCAGCGCAGCGCCAGGGATGTCTTCCACACCTTCCATCAGGCGTACCAGGTCGTCCTGCGAGCCCGGGCGCAGTGGCGCGAAGCCGACGCCGCAGTTGCCCATCATGACCGTCGTCACGCCATGGAAGATGCTGGGTGTGAAGCAGGGGTCCCAGGTGATCTGGCCGTCGTAGTGGGTGTGGATGTCGATGAAGCCCGGTGTCAGCCAGTGCCCCTGGGCGTTAACGGTTTCACGCGCCGCACCGGTTGCGCTGCCCACGCTGATGATCTGTCCATCCTGGATGCCAACATTTGCGACAACGGGCTCGTCGCCACTGCCGTCGACGACGGTGGCGCCCTCAAACAGCAAGTCGAGCATCTTTGTACCTCCATGCGAGTGCCAGGCCCATGCCGCTGACGATGTGCCACATGCCCCACAGGCTGGCGATCACCACCATGCCCAGGTCGCTGTTGAACTGCACCGCAATGATGCCCAGTGCCAGCCCCGAGTTCTGCATGCCGCCTTCGATCATCACGGCGCGGCGGTCGCGCTCGCCAACGCCCATCAGCACGCTGGTGATCCAGCCGAAGAAAAGGCCGCTGCCGTTGTGCAATACAACCAGCAGCAGGGTTGGCAGCAGGTCCAACGTCAGCAACTGGCGTTCCTTGATCAGGCCGCCAACAATGAAAAGCAGCAGGGCGACCACGGCAAACTGGCCCAGCGGCTTGCGGATGCGCTGGGTCAACGCCGGCAACTGGTGCGAGGCCGTGAGGCCCAGGCCCATGGGCAGGGCCAGCAGCAGTGCCAGGCTGATCCAGATACCGGACGGATCGATTTCCAGCTGCAGCAGCCAGGCACGGGTGGCGGGGTTGGTGGCAATCATCCAACTGAAATTGAAGGGTGTTGCAAACAGCGCGATCACGCTGGCCACGGCCGAAATGCTGACTGACAGGGCGGTGTTGCCGCGACCGAAATGGGTGACCACGTTGCTCAGACTGCCGCCGGGGCAAGCTGCGACCAGGATCATGGCGGTCTCGACGTTGGCTGGCAGGTCGAGCCACAGTGTGGCCAGCCAGGTGCCCACCGGCAACAGGATGAACTGCGGAATCAGTCCGCAGACCACGGCCTTCGGCGCCAGAGCAACCCTGCGGAAGTCGCCCACCCGCAACTCCAGCGCCACCGAGAACACCATAGTGGCCAGCACCAGGCTCAGGATCAATTGTTGGGTGGTCATATGGGTGTGTGCTCGGCCCTGCCCTGGAGCCGACAGAGAATAGCCGAGGCACAGGCCCGTAAAATCAAGGGTTTACGCCAACCGCCCGCTGTCGTGGATGAACCGCGACACCGTCGTCATGCTCACCTTCCAACAAATCATTCTGAAACTGCAGGCCTACTGGGACGCCCAGGGCTGCGCCCTGCTGCAACCCTATGACATGGAGGTGGGCGCCGGTACCTCGCATACCGCGACGTTCTTGCGCGCCCTGGGGCCGGAGCCCTGGCGCGCAGCCTATGTACAGCCCAGCCGGCGGCCCAAGGATGGCCGCTATGGTGAAAACCCGAACCGGCTGCAGCACTACTACCAGTACCAGGTGGTGCTCAAGCCGGCACCGGCCAATATTCTGGAGCTGTATCTGGGCTCCCTGGTGGCCCTGGGGTTCGATCTGAAGAAGAATGATGTGCGCTTTGTCGAGGACGACTGGGAAAACCCGACGCTGGGCGCCTGGGGCCTGGGCTGGGAGGTCTGGCTCAACGGCATGGAAGTGACCCAGTTCACCTATTTCCAGCAGGTGGGCGGCATCGACTGCCGGCCCATCACCGGCGAGATCACCTATGGCCTGGAGCGACTGGCAATGTACCTGCAGGGCGTGGACAACGTCTACAACCTGACCTGGACGGAAGGTTTGAGCTACGGCGACGTCTATAAGCAAAACGAGATCGAACAGTCGACCTACAACTTCGAGCACAGCGACACCGAATTCCTGTTCAGTGCCTTTGGCGCACATGAGAAGCAGGCTAAATACCTGATGGAACAACAGCTCGCATTGCCTGCGTATGAGCAGGTGCTCAAGGCCGCGCACAGCTTCAACCTGCTGGATGCGCGCGGTGCCATCAGCGTGACCGAGCGTGCGGCCTACATCGGCCGCCTCCGGAATCTGGCGCGTAGCGTTGCACAGAGCGATTTCGACAGCCGCGAGCGGCTGGGTTTTCCACTGGCGCCACGTGAATGGGTGACCGAGATGACGAAGAAGGCTGCCTGATGACACACCGCAATCTTCTGGTTGAGTTGCAGGTTGAAGAGCTGCCGCCGAAGGCTCTGAAGCGGCTGGGCGAGTCGTTCGCTGCAACCCTTTTAGAACAGCTGAAGGCGCATGGGTTGGCAGCTGCGGATGCGCAGGTGAGCGGCTTCGCGTCGCCTCGGCGGCTGGGTGCACACGTAGGCGCGGTGCTGGCGCAAGCGCTGGCCCGCGCCGTGTCGCACAAGCTGATGCCGGTGGCGGTGGGCCTGGACGCCAATGGCACAGCCACACCGGCGTTGCTGAAGAAGTTGCAGGCCGTGGGTGGTGGCGTAACGGCAGTGGCCGACCTGCGTCGGGCCATGGATGGCAAGGCCGAAGCCCTGTTTCTGGACAGCACATTGCCAGGTGCCACGCTGGTCGATGGCTTGCAGCGCGCGCTGGAAGAGGCCATCGCCCGGCTACCGATACCCAAAGTCATGAGTTATCAGCTGGAATCGGGCTGCGCACTGCCGGGCTGGAGCAGCGTCAGCTTTGTGCGTCCTGCCCATGGCCTGGTGGCATTGCATGGTGCCGATGTGGTGCCAATCAGCGTGCTGGGTCTGCAGGCTGGCAACAGCACCCTGGGTCACCGGTTCGAGGCAGCTCACACGCCAGTGGTCATCGCCCATGCGGACGACTATGCGGCGACGCTGGAGCGCGATGGTGCGGTGATCGCCAGTTTCGCCGCCCGGCGCGCGGAGATCGTGCGCCAGCTGGCCGCGGCTGCGGCGGCGCTGGGCGGCGGCGTGCAGGCTATCGATGACGACGCCCTGCTGGACGAGGTGACGGCACTGGTGGAGCGGCCCAAGGTCATGGTCTGCAGCTTCGAGCCGGAGTTCCTGGAAGTGCCGCAGGAATGCCTGATTCTGACCATGAAGGCGAACCAGAAGTATTTCCCGCTGCTCGATATTGCCGGCAAGCTCACCAACAGTTTCTTGGTGGTCAGCAACATCAACCCGGATGACAACAGCGCCGTGGTGGAGGGTAACGAGCGTGTCGTGCGGCCGCGCCTGGCCGATGCCAAGTTCTTCTTTGACAAGGACCGCAAGACCCGTCTCGAAAGCCGGGTGGCTGGCCTGGCGAAGGTGGTCTACCACAACAAGCTTGGGAGTCAGGGCGAGCGGGTGGAGCGCGTGCGCAAGATTGCGCGTGCGATCGGACAGCAGCTTGGCGGCGACGCGCTGGCCGCAGCCGCTGACACGGCCGCGCGCCTGGCCAAGGCTGACCTGGTGACCGACATGGTGGGCGAGTTTCCGGAACTGCAGGGCATCATGGGTGGTTACTACGCCCGCCACGACGGTCTGGGTGAGGACGTAGCCTTTGCCATCGAGGACCACTACAAGCCGCGCTTTGCCGGCGACACCCTGCCGCGCAACGCTGTGGGTGTGGTGGTGGCCCTGGCCGACAAGCTGGAGACCCTGGTAGGCATGTTCGGCATCGGCAATGTGCCAACTGGCGACAAGGATCCGTTCGCCTTGCGCCGGCATGCTCTGGGTGTGATCCGCATGCTCGTCGAACCGGATCTGCCTGTGGACTTGAGCCTGCTGCTGCACCGAACGGTAGAAGCCTTTGGTTCGCTACTCACTGTCGAGCGGACCAAGCTGCAGGGCGACGTGCAAGGGTTTGTATTCGATCGCCTTGCCGGCAGTCTGCGCGAGCAGGGCTACAGCGCACAGGAGGTCGATGCCGTGTTGTCGCTTCGGCCACAGCGTTTGGGCGAAGTGGCCAAACGCCTGGCAGCGGTGCGCGCTTTCGCCTCCTTGCCCGAAGCCCCGGCCCTGGCAGCCGCCAACAAGCGCATCGCAAACATCCTGAAGAAGGCACTGGAAGTTGATCCACACGTCAGCGAAGTCCTGCTCAAGGAGGCCGCAGAGCGGGCGCTGTACCAGGCGATGCAGCAAGTCGTGCCGGCAGCCCAGGCACAGTTCGAAGCCGGAGACTTCACCGGTTCGCTGCAATCGCTGGCTGCATTGCGTGCGCCGGTCGACGCCTTCTTTGACGGGGTTATGGTGAACGCCGAGGAACTCGATTTGCGTTTGAACCGCCAAGGATTGCTCAAGAGCCTGCACCTGGCCATGAATCGGGTCGCGGATCTGTCGCGGCTGGCGGCCTGAACCGAATTCAAGGCACAACAACATGAAGCTGGTGATCCTCGACCGTGACGGCACCATCAATGCCGACAGCGCCGACTATGTGAAGTCGCCCGAGGAGTGGGCTGCGCTGCCGGGTGCGCTGGAGGCCATTGCACAGCTGAACCACGATGGCTGGCATGTGGTGATTGCATCCAACCAGTCCGGCCTGGGACGGGGCTTGTTCGACGTGGCAATGCTCAATGCCATGCATGACAAGATGAACCGGCAGATGGCCCTGGTGGGCGCGCGCGTCGATGCTGTGTTCTATTGCCCGCACGCACCGCAGGATGGTTGCCACTGCCGCAAGCCCGAGCCGGGGCTGTTCGAACAGATCGGTGAGCGCTTTGGTGTGGACCTCAAGGGCGTGCCGGCGGTGGGCGACACCGAGCGCGATGCGATTGCCGCCGCTGCTGCCGGCTGCACGCCGCACCTGGTGCTGACTGGCAAAGGTGCCGCGTACCGTGGGCGCGCGCTACCGGACACCTTTCCGCCTGGTACCCAGGTGCATGAGGATCTTGGGGCCTTTGCCGCGTCGCTGGTCGGGGCCACAAGGACTTGAGCCGCGTCATGGCATTTGTCCGGTCCTGCATCCACATGGGCTGGATGCTCATCACCGTCATCCCCTGGGCGATCGTGATGCTGGTGGCGTCGATCTGGCGCCGCGGCAAACCGATGTGGTGGATGGCGGTGCGCTGGCTGCGCTGGGCCATCGATGGCGCCCGGCTGATCCTGGGTATCCAGGTGCGCGTCAGTGGCATGGAGCATCTGCCCAATGGCGAGACCAGCCCGGCGATCCTGCTGGTCAAGCACCAGTCGACGCTGGAAACTTTTCTGATTCCCACGTTGATGCCGCATCCCCTGGCCTATGTGTTCAAGAAGGAACTGCTGTACGTGCCGTTCTTCGGCTGGGCCATGGGGCGTTGCGACATGATCCACATTGATCGCAGCCAGCGCGCCCAGGCCTTCAACAAGGTGGTGGCGCAGGGCCAGGCGCTGCTGGCCCAGGGCATCTGGATCATCATGTTTCCCGAAGGCACGCGCATTCCGCGCGGCAAGCAGGGTGTCTACAAAAGTGGGGGCGCGCGGCTGGCGATTGCCACCGGCGCGCCGGTGATCCCGATCGCCGTCAGCTCGGCCAAGTGCTGGCCACGCAAGGCCTTCATCAAGATGCCGGGGGTGGTGGATGTGTCCATTGGCAAACCGATTCCCAGTGCCGGGCGCGCACCCGAGGAGTTGATGCAGGAAGTGCAGACCTGGATCGAGGCCGAAATGCGCCGGCTCGATCCGGATGCCTACCGCTAGCGGTTTGTAGAGAAGTCATTGTTGCGTGCGCCAGGCGCCCCTCGACTAGACTACAGAGCCATGCACCCGCTGTTGCGCTTCACCCTGGATTTGTTCGATCCGCCAGCGCCGCCGCCAGAACCCCGCCCGGCATCGTCCGGGGTAATGGTTGAACCTCCGGATACACAGAGAAAAAAGCTCAAAACCCGCACTCCAAAGGCCCAGCGTGCTCCTGAATTGGTGGCAAATCAAGAACTGCTGGGTGTCAATGCCGGAATGCCGGGGCTGGCCGAATATCGCCATCCCGAGGCCAATCGCGAGATCGTCCTGGGCTCGGCGGTGGTGGGTTTTGCTTTCAGGCGCGGCCGGCGCCGCACCATTGGCTTCACGGTGTCGGCGCAGGGCCTGGTGGTCAGCGCGCCCAAATGGGTGCCGCTGCATGAGGTGGACGCAGCCGTGCGCGAGAAGAGCAGCTGGATCACGGCCAAGCTGGTGGCGGCACGCGAGCGCGAAGCGCGGCTGGCGCAGGCCCGGGTCGAGTGGTGCGATGGCACCACGATTCCATTCCTCGGCCAGCCGGTGATTGTGGTTCTCGATCCCCGTCACGCCTTCGACGGTGTTGGCGCCGTGCTGCACACTGACGCGGGCGATCCCAACCCCGGTCTGGCTGGTGTGCCCAGCATGACCTTGCATGTGGCGTTGCCGCATGCGGCCACACCCGAGCAGATCCGCGACGCGGTGCAGGCCTGGCTGATGCGCCAGGCCAAGCGCGTCTTTGCGGAGCGGCTGGACCACTTTGCGGCGCCGCTGCAGGTGCGCTGGCGCCGACTCTCGCTCAGCAGTGCGGGCACCCGCTGGGGCAGCGCCAGTGCCGATGGCTCAATCCGGCTGAACTGGCGCCTGATCCATTTCCGCCAGGAAGTGATTGACTATGTGGTGGCCCACGAACTCAGCCACCTGCGGGTGATGGACCACAGCCCACGGTTCTGGGACACGGTGCGCAGTGTGGTACCGGGCTACGCCGAGCTGCGCGGTCAGCTCAAGGACGAGACCTTGCCGCACTGGGGCTGAGTGCCCCGTTGTGCGCGGCGCCTGACCTTAGTAGCTGTGGGACAGCGTCAGGCCCAGGCTGCGGGCGCCGCTGCCATCATTCAGGCCCAGCCGTACATTGGCCTGGGCCCGAAGGCCCGAGGCAAAGGTGTAGGCATAGGACAGGCCCAGACTGCGATTGGTGGACTCATCAAATTCCGGTGCGTTGATGCCATAGGACAGGCCAACGCGGCTGGCCGATGACAGCTTCCACATGGCATCCACCGCTCCAGACCAGGCGTGGCGCAGTCCGTAAGGGGTTTGTCCATTGCCAAAGGCATAGCCGACGTTGGCGCCAACGCTGAACTCGCCCAGGGGTTGGGTCAGGCCGGCCAGCAGGGAGTAGTCGGCCCGGCTGGAGCTAAAAGCCCGTTCGGCCGGCGTGCTAGGCACACGCACCTGCGCACCCAGGTTCCAGAACAGGTCGCCCGTGCCGGCGCTGTAGAAGCTGCGCACTGCCGTGGCAGCGGTCATGGAGCCCTCAGTGATGCCGCCCAAATCCGCCAGGCTGCGTGTCTGGCGCGATGCCAAGGCCGGGCTCAGGCTCGGTCCGATCCGGAATGTGTTGCCGCCCAGCGCAGCGCCATCACTGCCGGGGCTGGCGAAGGGCAAATTGACGCTGATGCTCCAGGCATCTACCGGCATGCTCAGGCCAGCGCCACCCGGTCGGATGCCGCTGGGCCCCAGGCGGTAGGCGGCAAGCGTGTCGGACCAAGCCAAGCCTCCACCCAGGCGACCCGATACCACGCCTTGCGCTTGTGCCGTTGCGGCGCAGGCCAGCAGGAGGAGGGAGGGAATGACAGGGCAGCGCATGATCAGCTCAGGGTCTCGATTACAGTTTCTTACCAAACCCCGCGGAAAGCAAGCTGATTCCTACCCCATGTGGGGGAGTTTCAGGCCTGTACCGGCTCTGCCAGTTGGCGTTCGCGGCCCGGGTCCAGGGGTTGTGGTTGCTGCAAGGCAACAAACCGGTAGACCCCGTCGGCCCCCAGGTTGCGCTGCAGCTTGGCGTCGAACCACAGCGAATGCAGGTGGGCTACCGCCTCACCCATGGCAAAGGTAGTCTGGTGCAGGTCCAGTTCGCGCTTGAACAGCACTGGCAGCACATCGGCAGCGCTGCATGGGCGCGCAGCGCAGGCCTCCATGACTTCGGCCAGGCGGTCCCGATGGTGTGCTTGCAACTGGTCGATGCGCTCGTACAGGCCGGTGAAGGGCTTGCCGTGGGAGGGCAGGGTCAAGGTGTCGGGGTGCAGCGCCCGGAACTTCTCGATCGAGTGCAGAAACTGCTTGAGCGGATTGGACTCGGGCTCGATGTCATAGACGCTGACGTTGGTGGAAATACGTGGCAGCATCATGTCGCCACCGATCAGCACCCGGTCCTTTGCGTTGTACAAGGCGATGTGTTCGGGTGCGTGGCCATGGCCGCTGATACAGGCCCAGGCCTTGCCGCCAATGCTGAGAACGTCGCCATCCATCATTCGGCGAAATGCGCTGGGCACCGCGGGTACCAGCGTGGGAAAGTAGTTGGAGCGGCCGCGGATCTTCAACTGGGCGTCCGGATCGGTCAGGCCATGCAGCGCAAAGAAGTCGGCTGCATGGTTGCCACCGAAGCCGGTGGTGCTGACCGAGGCGATGCGGGCCGCGTTGTAGTCGGTGGCACTGATCCACAGGGGTGCATCCCAGCGCTGGCACAGCCAGGCGGCCAGGCCGATGTGGTCAGGATGCATGTGGGTCACGATCACCCGCAGCACCGGCAAGCCTTCGAGCTCGCTGGCAAAGATCTGCTCCCACTGGGCGCGCGAGTTTTCGTGCGAGATGCAGCAGTCCACAATGGTCCAGCCCTGGCGCTCGCCGGCCGCTGTTGGCTGGCTGTCACGCAGCAGCCACAGGTTGATGTGGTTCAGTACAAAAGGCAGCGACATCCGGATCCACTTGATGCCTGGCGCCACCTTCAGCGTCTGGCCCGGTGCCGGCAGGGCTTCGGCAAACGGGTAGTGCAGGCGCTGTTCCTGGAGGTTCATGGGTGGGCTGCTGTTTTGATTCATAATCCGGATTCCTGATTGACGTTTACGTAAACGTCAACTGAGCGTTGACACATTGTAGGCGCCGGCTGCGGCCGGCGTCGCCGCTTTCACCACTGCAATATGGGCACCACATTCAGCATCGGAGACCTGGCGCGCGAGTTTGACCTGACGACGCGCGCCATCCGTTTTTATGAGGACATGGGTCTGCTGCAGCCGCTGCGCACCGGCCCGGCCGGTCGTAACCGGGTCTACAGCGGCCGTGACCGGGCACGCTTGAAGCTGACGTTGCGCGCCAAGCGGCTAGGCCTGAGCCTGACCGAGGCCAAGGAGATCATCGACCTGTACGACAGCCCGCGCGACACCGGCGCCCAGATGGAGCTGTTCCTGGTGGTGCTGGGCCAGCACCGCAAGCAGCTGGAGAGCCAGATGGCGGACCTGCAGGCCAACCTGAACGAGATCAAGGAACACCAGCGCGAGGCTCGGGCGCTGCTGGTCCGAACCCGGGCGCTGGACGCTGCCACTGCACCGGTGCCGGCCATTGTCGCCCGCCAGGCCGCAACTACGCGCCGAGCCCGAGGGCTGCGCGATGCCGCATGAGGCCTTGTTCGAGCGGGTACAGCGCAGCTTCGAGCGCCAGGGGCTGATGCAGCATCTGGGTGCGCGGCTGGAGCGGGTGGAGCCCGGGCTGTGCGTGATCGCTCTGCCCTATTCGGCCCGCGTGACCCAGCAGCAGGGCGGCTTTCACGGTGGCGCCATGGGCGCCCTGGCCGACATCGCGGGCGGTTACGCTGGCCTGACCGTGGCACCTGAGGGCATGGAGGTCACGACGGTCGAGTACAAGATCAATTTTCTGGCGGCCCATCGGGACGGCGAGCTGCAGGCCACCGGCCGCGTGGTGCGCGCGGGCCGTCGGGTGATTGTCACCAGCGCCGAGGTGCTGCATCTGGATGCCGCGGGCAAGACCAGTGCCTGCGCCGTGATGCAGCAAACCCTGGTGCCGGTGCCCATGAGCTACTGAGCCGCGCCTGCGGCGCCACGAACAACAAGGAGACATGCGATGAACCTGCCAGGACTGAATTTTCAACTGGGTGACGACATTGACGCGCTGCGCGACGCGGTGCGCGAATTTGCCAGTAACGAGATCGCGCCGCGTGCGGCCGAGATCGACCGCAATGACCAGTTCCCCATGGACCTGTGGCGCAAGATGGGCGATCTGGGCGTGCTGGGTATCACGGTGGGCGAGGAGTTCGGTGGTGCCGGCATGGGCTACCTGGCTCACATGGTGGCGATGGAGGAGATCTCCCGGGCCTCGGCTTCGGTCGGCTTGTCCTATGGCGCGCACAGCAACCTGTGTGTGAACCAGATCAAGCGCAACGGCAGCCCGGATCAGCGGCGGAAGTACCTGCCAAAGCTGATCTCCGGCGAGCATGTGGGTGCGCTGGCGATGAGCGAGCCCGGCGCCGGCAGCGACGTGATCTCGATGAAGCTCAAGGCTGAGGACAAGGGCGGCTACTACCTGCTCAATGGCAGCAAGATGTGGATCACCAATGGGCCGGATGCCGATACCCTGGTGGTCTATGCCAAGACCGAACCGGAACTGGGCGCACGTGGCGTGACCGCGTTCTTGATCGAAAAGGGCATGCCGGGCTACTCGGTGGCACAAAAACTTGACAAGCTGGGCATGCGTGGCAGCCATACCGGTGAACTGGTGTTCCAGAACGTCGAGGTTCCGGCCTCGCAGATCCTGGGCGGTCTCAATGGCGGCGCCAGGGTGCTGATGAGCGGCCTGGACTACGAGCGTGCCGTGCTCAGTGGCGGACCGCTGGGCATCATGCAGTCGGTGATGGACAACGTGGTGCCTTATATCCATGACCGCAAGCAGTTCGGCCAGAGCATTGGCGAATTCCAGCTGATCCAGGGCAAGGTGGCCGACATGTACACCGTGTTGCAGGCTGGGCGCTCTTTTGCCTATACGGTGGCCAAGAACCTGGACCTGCTGGGCAGCGAACACGTGCGCCAGGTACGCAAGGATTGCGCTTCCGTGATCCTGTGGTGTGCCGAGAAAGCCACCTGGATGGCCGGAGAAGGGGTGCAGATATTTGGCGGCAATGGCTACATCAACGAATACCCTTTGGGCCGGTTGTGGCGTGATGCCAAACTGTATGAGATTGGTGCCGGCACCTCCGAGATCCGGCGCATGTTGATCGGACGTGAGCTGATTGCCGAGACCATGTAAGGTCTGTGCCTTACTGCCCCAGGATCTTGAGCGACACCATCCATTCGCGCGAGCTCGGCAAGCCATTCTGGAAACCGCGGGCATAGCCGACGGACAGCGTCATCGGCAGCCGGTGCAGCGCCTGGATGCTCAGGTCCAGCTGGGCTCCCAGATTGCGGGCGATGCGTTGCTGGCCGGACTTGCCCGGGTCCGTGGCGAGCCAACCGCCAAAGATGGCCGGGCGGATCCAGCTCAGGTACAGGCCCGGCGTGCCCACGGCCTCGAAGCGCAGGGGCGGCAGTTTCAGCTCCAGCACCGATTTTGCAAACGATTGACCGCTGAGCTGGTCGATCTCGAACCCGGGGAAAGTGTCGAACTCGCGGTAGCGCTTGACCTCGCCGTTGTCGACATAGTTGTTCTGGAAACCACCGAAGTAGAAGTTGGCGTAACTGTTGGCACGCTCGCCGTTGCGCGCACCGGCAGCGCTATACAGCCAGATGGAGGCATGCGGCCAGGCCAGCGGTACGCCGAAGTCGAGCCCGCCCCGCAAGCCCGGCACGTTGCCGTTGGCATCTACGGCCGTGGCCATCAGCGTCCAGCGCTGCCCCGATTCATGGTCCACGGCATTGGCTGAGCGGTAGGTGTTGCTGTAGTTCAGGCCAGCCTTGGCGGAGCGTACCGACCCGGCAGCCGATTGCACATTCTGGTTGCCCGGGGCAGTTTCCAGCCCGGTGTACCAGGCCAGGTCGGCCTGGAAGTCCAGGCGCCGTGGATCATCCATGATCAGCGGCCGGTGGTAGCCGAGCTGGTAAGCATTGCCACGCAAGCTGCGCTTGGTCGGGCCGAACAGGTCGTAGAAGCTGGCCGCGTTGTGGCTGATGCGGCCATGCCAGTTGAGGGTTTTGTAGTCCAGGTCGAGGTGCAGGCGTTCGCCCGGTGCCAGGCCGGATGCCGGGGAATAGGATGCCGTGATGCCCAGGGTTTCCAGCCCCAGGGGATCGGCGAAGCGGAGGTACCAGCCCAGGGCCGCGGAATTCTTGTAGCCTTCCACGATCGGGTAGGCAGTCTCCAGCCGCATCTCCTGGCCCGCTACATAGTCGCGGGTGGAGGTTGTAGCTGCTTCAAGGTTGATGCTATCCGGTGAGCCAGCGCCCCAGGTCATCACCACCGGGCGTTGCCGAGCAATCTCGGCCCCCAGCAGGGTGATGGCGCTCAGATCCTTCAGTACCAGCGGATCGATGGTCGCGGGCAGGAAGCCCTGGCCCGTGTGCTCCAGCACGATCAGCGAACCGTCGGCCTGCGGGATCGGCCGGAACAGACCGGTCTCGGCATTGCTGACCGCTTCCAGGTCGCCGGTCTTGAGCTCGTAGCGGTAGATGTTGGAAATGCCGGTGTAGTAGGCGCTGCCGAACAGGTAGCGGCCGTCGGGCGAAAAGACGAAGCCCTCGGGAATGGCCTGGCCGAAGTCGAATTGCCGCACCGGCTCCAGCTTCTTCTGCAGCAGGTCGCGGGTGCGGAACACCCGCAGGAACTGGGTGCCGTCAACTTCGCCGATGGAGCTGGACAGGAATTCACCATCGGGCGAAATGTCGAGCTCGAACGGAACCACGCCATAGGCAAAGGTGTGAACCTGCGAATACTCCTGGTAGGGGGCCGGGATGCGCACCAGCGTGACGTAGCCGTTGTCATGGCGCAGGCCCCACAGCGACTTGTCGGCGGCGTTGAAAGCCAGATCGCCAATGCGAGCGTCTTCCATCAGCATGAGCGGTGCGCCGGTGGCCAGATCGAGCACCATCAAGTCCCGGCAGAGCTGTATATCCACGGCAGGGATGGCACTATCAAGAATAAAAACAGTTACGGGAATGATCCAATGCCTCCCAGGGATAAGAAGTAACTGCGATGGC
>JANMKM010000338.1:0-3203 GCA_031372035.1 Rhodoferax sp.
CCCGGCCAGTCCACCAGCACCGACATGCTGTCGGCATTGCGCTCGGCGGTGTCGGTGTCCAGCAGCAGCACAGCATGCGCCTCCAGCCCCTTGGCACCGTGGATCGTGAGCAGCCGCACTGCGCCGGGGTCCACAGCAGCGCTGGCCTGCACGCCACCGGCCTTGAGCGCGCGCACAAAGGCATAGGTTGTGGCATAGCGGCCACCACCCAGCTCCAGCGCCATCTGCAACAGGGCGCGCAGATTGGCCAGCACCAGCGCACGCTGGTGCGCTGGCGCCACTGCGGCAAACCGTGCCAGCACATCGCCGTCGCTGTATATGGCCTGCAGCGCGTCATGCGGCGGCAGCGCCGCCAGCCAGTCCTGCCACAGGCGTAAACGAGCTGCAACACCTTGCAGATCCAGCGCGGGCAGCTCCTGGTTCTGTAGCACCTGAAACCACGACCGGCCGCCGCTGGCGGCCTGCGCCAATGCCAGCTGTACCAGCGAGGCATCGCTCACAGCAAACAGCGGCGACTTCAGCGCCCGCGCCAACGACAGGTCATGGCCGGGCGACACCAGCACATCCAGCAGGGCCACCAGGTCCTGCACCTCGCAGCAGTCCATCAGCTCCGTCTTCTCGCCGATCTGTGCCGGTATCCGTAGCGCCCGCAGGGCTTCGAGCAACGGTGCCAGCCCGGCGCGTTTGCGCGACAGCACCATGACATGCTGCGGCGCCAGGCCCGCTGCCAGCTGGGAGGCAATCCACTGCGCCGCCTGGCGCGCCTCCAGCGTGCGCAGATGGTCTTCCGGTTCCTCGCGCGGCGTGCGCAAGCTGTCGCGCCACTCCAGCGCCGGCGTACCCGCGGCGCCAGTCGCGGGCTCGGGCCGGGGTATCTGCGGCAGCTTGCACAGCAGACCCACCTGCTCGCTGGCGGTGGTATGGGTGCGAAAGCCCTCATAGCCGTCGGCCTGCACAGCCGCACCCATAGCAGCGTTGACGGTGTCCATCACGGCATGCGCGTTGCGCCAGGTGTGGTCACAGGCCAGCAGATCCCCGCCCAGCCCTTGCGCAATGAACTGCTGCGCTGCGCGGAAAACCTGCGGCTCGGCCCTGCGGAAGCGGTAGATGCTCTGCTTCGGGTCGCCCACGATGAACACGCTGGGCGCCTGGGCACCGGCGCCGGCATAGCCACTGAGCCATGACAACAGGGCCTGCCACTGCAGCGGGTTCGTGTCCTGGAACTCGTCAATCAGCAGCTGGCGGATCTGCGCGTCCAGCCGCTGCTGCACCCAGCCGCTGAGCACCGGGTCGCCCAGCAGCATGCCGGCGGCGCGCTCCACGTCGTTCATGTCAACCCAGCCCTGCTCGCGCTTGACGGCAGCGTACTCCGCCAGCAGCACCCGCGTCAGCCGCGCCATGCGCTGCTGGAAGTTCCAGGCCGCGTGCTGGTGGTCAGCGGCCAGCAGCAGCGCCAGCTCAACCGCGGTCTGCTGCGCCGCCGGGTACTTCTGCAGGTGCTGGGTCAGGCGGTCTTCCGTGGCCACGAACAGCGCGCGGCGCAACTGCAGCAGGCATTGCCGTGCATCCAGCTGCTGCGCCAGGCCGTCAACGGCATCCACGATCAACTGCGCTGCTTTGCGCGGCGTCTTGTTGCTCTCCTGCCCCAGGGTCGCGGCCCAGGCCAGCCAGCGCTCTCGCGCACCGGCTATCAACAAGGCCTGCGCGGGTTCGGCCAAGGCCGCCAGCGCCGGGTACAGCGCATGAAAGTGCTGCACCGAGCCTTGCACCACACCGGCAGCATCGGCAAGGGCAAATTCGGTGCGGCGCTGCAGCGCCACATCCAGCGCATGGTCGGTCTGGACGCGGCCGTGGGTCCAGACCACGGCCTCGAAGTCCGCCCGGGCCGCCGGGTTCTGCAGCAGCGCGGCATAGAAGCGCCGCCAGACCAGGGAGGTGGCGCGGCTGTCATCCTCCAGCAGCTCATAGTTCAGCGGCAGGCCCAGCTGCTGCAACACCGCCATGGGCGCGGCCCGCAGCAGCGCCGCAAACCAGCTGTGGAAGGTGCGGATCTGCACCTCGCGCCCGGTGGCGAGCACCGAATGATACAAATTTGATAGCTGCCTGCGTTTTTCCTGTGCGGCTTGCGGGCTCATTGGCCCCCCAATACCACGCAGCCGCAGGTGCTGGTCCAGGGCCGCGTCGGAGCACTGGGCGAACTCCTGCAGCCATGGCTGCAGGCGCTCGCGCATCTCGCCGGCCGCGCGCCGGGTGAAGGTGATCGCCAGGATCTGCTGCGGCTGCACACCCAAGGCGCCGGTGGCCGGGTCCACACTGTCGAGCAATGCGCGCACGATGCGCGACACCAGCATCCAGGTCTTGCCGGCACCGGCACAGGCTTCCACCGCCACGCTGCGGCGCGGGTCGCAGGCCACGGCATAGAAGGCAGCAGCCGGCACCGGAGCGCCGTTGTGGCTATAGGCCGCCGTCACTGGCTCAGTCATGACGATCCGCTGGTGCGGGTACGGCACCTTCGGCCCAGAAGTCCTTGCGGCACAGGCCGCGGCCGGCGCAATAGTCACAGACAGCGCCAGCGCCCAACGCCGGCAATGCTGCGCCGGCATGCAGTGCCTGCAAGTCCTGGGCAATGCCTTCGAGCAGCAGATCGCGCAGCTCCACGATATCGGCTTGCCCGTAGGCACGGGTGCCATCGCGCTCAGCCACGTTCACATAGGCCCCGGCCAGGGTGTCATCGGCCAGCAGCGCGGCATAGAAGGGCAGCTGCGTGTCCTCGCTGCCGAGTTTGATGCGCTGGGTCGTGACACTGCGGCCTTCCGTCTTGTAGTCCAGCACCAGCGCAGTGCCGTCTGCCTGGCGGTCCACGCGGTCGAGCTTGCCCACCAGAGTCACGCCGCCCATCGGCATCTCGCACCAGCGCTCCGCCGCCTCAAACCGGTTGGCGCCCTGCTCATGGCCCTGCAGCCACTCCAGGTAGCCGCCGCGCAGCCTCGGCCACGCGGCCGCATAGGGCCGGACTTCGGACTCGGACAAGCCGAGTTCGGCGCTGCAGTGCTGCGCCGCCGCATCCATCCGCGCAGTGCGTTGCAGAGGTTCGGTCGTGGGCGCCTCCTGCAAGGCCAGATGAAAGTGGCGCAACACCGCGTGTAGCCAGTTGCCGAAATCGCGCTTGTCCAGCTCCGTGTCTAGCTCGTCGGCTTCCTGCA